>JAUSJG010000001.1 GCA_030647555.1 bacterium
TGAACCTCGCGCTTTTCGGCTGGACGATTACTCTCGTGCCTTCTCCTGGGAAAAAATCATGCTGGTGTCGATCTTGCACGTAAATGTTCGTGCCATAGCGTAACTGCCATTGGCCGATAGGTCGAGGGTAAGATAAGTCGAAATATTGAAACGCATTAAGGTCCGACCTGCGAAAGGTCGGACCTTAAACGTCGTCATACTGGACAAAAAGTCAATAGTGTTGTGTAAGAAAAATGGCAATATTCAACTGTTGACAAAACATCAATTTTCGTGTAGTATTCACCCCTTCAGTCTGCTATCTGCGGACTGTTTTTAAATACCCTCTACTTATGAAATCTATATTATCAAAGACGGGAATTGTCGCGAAAATAGGCGTAGTTACGCTTATTTTGAGACTGTTTATTGCCTTGCCGGTTTATGCGGCATCCATGCCTACGCCTGAGTGGGTAAATGAGAAAATTGCTTCTGCAGTGGCAATTCCGGTTGCAAAGGCGGAGGAAAAATCATTGTTTGAAACTGTCAAATTGGCTTCATCAATGGGTGGCAATGCTTTGGTTGCTTCCAATATTCCTGAAACTGTGAATACGAACCCAATTCGTTATGGAAAAAGCAAGTTTCGTGTTCAAGCTGGTGCCACTTTTGATCTTACTGTTACCGCTTATTCTTCGACGGTTGATCAATGTGATGCCGATCCGTTTACAACTGCGTCGGGTACGCATGTGCATGACGGAACCGTTGCGGCCAACTTTTTGCCATTTGGTACACACGTTATTTTTCCCGACTATTCCGGTAATAAGGTGTATACCATCGAAGATCGCACAAATGCGAAGTATTCATCTCGCGCCGATATTTGGATGGTGTCCCGTGGTGCTGCTCTGCAATTTGGAAAACGTCACTTGAAGATGGTGGTTGTAGAGTAACGTGAATGATGAATGATGATTCGTGAATGATGAATATGGAAAAAATCAGTCCCTCGCGGGGCTGATTTTAGATGATCTGATTTTAAAGAGTGGTTATTTTCTTTAGGGATTCTCCTGCGAAAGGAAAATCCCTAAAGAAAAACCGCGACCCATTTTGGGGCGCGGGGGACTGACTGATGAAAGAACTTCACGCGACGGCAACGCTGGCGCGGTAGGCGTTGATTTCATCGACCAGTTCTGGGGCAATCAGGTTTTCTGCTTTGTAGAAAGCGAGAAGATCAGTAATTGTCCAAACGGCATGCAGTCGTAAACCATTGGCCGTCAGTTGTTCTCTGCCACCTTGTTCGCGGTCAACCAGAACCGCCGTGTCGGTGACAATCAAACCGGCGTCGTGCAAAATCTTGGTGGAGGCCAAAAGACTATTGGCGCCGGTAACAAGATCATCGACGAGTAGACCGGTTTCTCCTGGTTCGTACACACCATCGATTGTTGCTTGGGTACCATGATCTTTTGGCGCACGCGGTGAAATCATTGGTGTTTGTCGGGAGATTGACATCAGGGTAACGATCGGTGTGCCCGCTGTCGGCACGTCTGCCACCAAATTAAACCCGATACCGTCTTCAAAGCACACTTTGTGCAAAATCAATTCGGCGACGTATTGATACAGAGGAGGAAACGATCGCAAAATCCGCAGGTCGACGTAGTAGGGCGAAAGCGGTGCCTTGGGATTCTTGTCGTGTAACTTGAGGCGAAAGCCATTACCGTCCGGCGAATCGAGTTTCGTCTTGATCATTTTGTGTTGGATCAGTTTTCGGGCAAGAAAATGACGGTCATTTTTGTAGTCCTGGGGGTGCATGGGTTTTTTCCTTTCTAAAGTGACTGGATGACGAGATTGTGACACTTCACCAATGCGGTACGTGCCGCTTCGGCAAAATCGGGACCATCGGAGGCAAAGATAACGCCGCGGGCGTTGTTGATGATCATTCCTTTGCCACGGCTGTTTTTTCCGGCAGTGACGGTTGCTTTTACATCTCCTTGTTGAGCACCGATTCCCGGCAGAAGCATGGTCATATCGCCAACGATTTTGCGTATTTCCGCAAGCTCCTTCGGAAAAGTTGCGCCGGCCACGACGCAGCAGTTACCATGTTCGTTCCATGTTTCGGCAACATGCCGAGCAACCACTTGGTAAAATGGTATGCCATCGACAAGTAGGTCTTGAAATTCCCCGCCGCCCGGGTTGGAAGTGCGACACAAAACGATAATTCCCTTGTTTTTCTGGGCAAGAAACGGCTTGAGTGCTTCTTTGCCGAAGTAGGGAAATACCGTGACGGCGTCGGCGGCAAAGTAGGTGAACGAGCTTTTTACGTAACCGAGATTGGTATTGCCGATGTCGGTGCACTTGTGATCCAGAACTACCGGAACGCCGGGCGCGATATCGTTGATGTATCTGAAGGTTTTCCATAACGCTTCCAAACCGGAAGGTCCAAGTTCTTCATAAAAGGCGATGTTAGGTTTGTAGGCGCAAACTACATCATAGGTCGCATCCACAATTCTTCTGTTGAAGTTGAAGATTGTGTTTGTGACACCGTTTATCACGGCGCAAGTAGGAATCTTGGAAAGTTCACTGTCCAATCCAACGCAGACATGTTTGCCTTCTGCCCAGCGGGCTTCCAGCAGTTCAAAAAAATTGCGTTCGCTCATACTTTTTCCTTTCAAATTGTGATAGAACAGAAAACAGGAAAAACAGTCACGCGACTGTCCTCCACGACGAATAGTATAGTAATAAGGTTACGTTTGCAATTGGTGCAGTGGGACTCCTTTTTGTAACAATAATTCCGCTCGCTTTGCTCGAAGGAATTATTGTTGCAAAAAGCCTGGGCTGTGAAAAAATATGAAGCAGTCACTTGTTGTTTGTGGGACTCCTTTTTGAACGTAAAATTTCGCTCGCTTCGCTCGAAGAAATTTTCCGCTCAAAAAGCCGGGATTATTTAAAACATGAAGCAGTTCATGTTTTAAATAATCCTTCGAGTCCCACGTAACAAAATAGTTATTAAATAGACTCCCTTTGGGGAGCCTATTTAATAACTATGTACCCGGGGTGGGACTCGAACCCACATGCCGTGAGGCACACGATCTTAAGTCGTGCGTGTAAAACCAATTCCACCACCCGGGCTTATGTTTTTCGATCGATTGTTAACGAACGACTCCACCCTTTGTATGATGAAATGCAACTTTTTGCAAGAATATATTTTCTCTCAAGTGCTAGACAATCCTTTGTATAACATCCGCGCAATACTGCTTGTGCGGCCATTTTGCCAAATTTGATGTTGTACATATTTCTACCATGAGGAAGACTGGTGATAATATTTCCACTTACATGAAACAATTCAGTCGTTTTATCATATAACCATTGAGTAAAATTTATTGATGCTGAATATATACGTAATTCCCACTGTTCGCAATTATTTTGGGGGTGAATCCATCTGTGTATATTTCCATCCCCATCGATTACTCCCCTTAAGAAATGTGTAAAATATACTTCTGGAACACTAATTTGAGAGATAGTTAATGATTTTTTTGGTGTTAAACCTATACTTAATAAGTATCTAAAAAAACAAACGTCGCTAAAAGACAATGCCCCATATATTTTTTTCTTGCTTGTACCATTTGCTTTCATAGTAATTTTACTTAATAGGCCAAGAGCAATTTTAACTTTTTCTAAATGTTGAATGTCCTTTGATGTGATATTTATATGACGACCGTCGAGGCTTAAGTTGCCGTCGGTGGCGATAAGCCCGATTACGTACCATAAATCCCGTTGTTTTACTAATGTTCGGTCTATCATAAGATAATTATAACAAGAAGTGGGGAAGTGACAACTCCTCCGGTAAATAAACTTATTGGAGGTGACGGGCAGAGTTGAACTGCCGTGAAGGGTTTTGCAGACCCTCGCCTAACCGCTTGGCTACGTCACCGTGTCTCTATTTAATACCAGAATTAAGTGTATATGAGAAGCACTGCGTTAGGAATATGAATGATGATATATGAAAAATGATGGCGCGTGGCTCATCATTCATCTCCGCCAGCTGGCGGACAATAATCGTTATTCTGCGTTTTTCGTCTCTTCGGCCGGTTTTTCGCTTTCGGCTTTTTCGGCTTCCGCTTTTTCGCGAGCGATACGTTTGCCTTCTTTTTCAGCTTCATCGGCTTCGCGACGGGCTCTTTCAATGGCTTTGCGTTGTTCGTCTTTTTCGGCCAAAGTTTTCTGTAATACTTTTGAATCTTCCTTACGGCGACGTCTCACGTTTGATTTTCGTAGGTAGGAAAGTTTGGCACGGCGAACTTTTGTGGCACCGATTACTTCGACGGCGGTGATGAGTGGGGAATTGAGGGAGAAAATACGTTCGATACCGATACCGCCGATAACGCGACGAACGGTGAAGGTTTTTCCATTGCCACCACCGTGTGTGGCGACGATCATGCCTTCAAAAGCCTGGGTGCGTTCTTTGGCACCTTCTTTGATTTTGGAAAGCACGCGTACTTCAAGACCCGGGCGCACCGGAAATGGCTCGCGTTGCTTTTTTGAGGCTTCGTAATTACCGATTACATTAGGCATAGTGATTGCCGTAGCGTACAAGAAAGGGGAATTTTGGTCAAGATCAATGTTTCGAAACCCGGTATGATTTGTGTGTGATCAGCTTGTCGCGTTCTCTTTGGGCCATTTTCTTGGCCCTTAGTTCGTCTAGGATTTGTTGCAGATCGGCTGGAAGGGGTGCGGAAAAAGTCTTGATTGTTCCGTCTTCTCTGGTGAAAGAAATTTTTGAAGCGTGCAAGAATTGACGTCGAATTGGGGTGATGTTGCGATCGTGCATCTGTTTGCCGTATAGGTTGTCTCCTAAAATAGGGAAGCCAATGTGACTAAGGTGAACGCGAATTTGGTGGGTACGGCCGGTAATCGGCTTAACTTCCAGTAATGTGTAATGAGAAAACTTTTCGGTGCGCAAGAAAAGTGTAGTGGCGGGCCGCCCTGCAGGGCGAGCCTCGCCCAGATGGGCGGGGCGCCCTCCATTTTCGGGTGCGACGGTTCTTCGCATCGGATTACGGGTCGAACGCATAATCGGCTGATTGATTTTTCCGTCCGGTTCACCCATCACGCCGAGGACTAACGCGGTATAAGTTTTGTGGACATGGCGTAATTGAAATTGTTCTTTCAAGTATTCGTACATTTTTGGCGTACGGGCGACGAGCATCACTCCTGAAGTGTCTTTGTCTAAACGATGCACAATCCCCGGGCGCAATGGATCTTCACCGATTTCTTTAAGGTCGGGGTAACGA
This sequence comes from bacterium, assembly GCA_030647555.1. Taxonomy (NCBI): domain Bacteria; species bacterium. Next base: position 5,256 of record JAUSJG010000001.1, read on the forward strand.
GCGAGTAAAGCGTCACAGAGCGTTGGATGTTCGTTTTTTACGCCTGCGTGGACAGGGAGGCCGGCTTGTTTATTGATTACCAGTAGCTCCGGTTCTTCGTGGATCACAACCAACGGAATCTCGACATTAGCTTCAACGACGGGCGGGGGAGCAACGGCGAACGCATCTTCGTCAACACGAATCGTTTGGCCGAAATGGATGGTATTGCCTGGCTTAGTCGTCTTCTTCTCATTCACGGCAATTTTACCTTCTTTGATGGCTTTCTGAATCAAACCGCGTGTAACACCCTTCGGAGCGACGCTCAAAAGAAAAATATCAAGGCGTGAGCCCGAAGATTCGGTTGGGACAGTGATGTCGGTTGATAGACTTGGCATTCAGCAATGCTAGCGGAAAACAGGGTTTTTGGATAGGGGACGGTTGGGTAGTTGTAGTCTCCTTTACAAATCTTTTGTTTTGCTTATAATATGATTACTTGTTTTTTGACAATTCAAAACCCTTCGTTCACAAGGAGTTTCGCCGTGAACAAAAAATTGTGTCTGGAAATGGCGTTGTGCATCGTCGCCGGTGTACTTGTGGGTTTGTGTCTGGCTTTCCGGTACCACATAAATCCGCATCTCGCTTCCACAACGGGTGGTCTTGTTGGTGCATTCTGTTTTCGCCCGAGTGAAGCAGTTTCGTTTCTTCGAGACGTTTTTCGCGCAGGCTGTGAATTTTTTTGTTTTCACGGAAAGGCAATCGGCAGAGTCGCGCTGATCGTCACAACTCTTGGTCTGTCACTGGTCTTTCACTACTCCTTGGCTGTTTACATCGAGAACCATCTACCGGGTGCTTATAGTAGTACTGGGCAGACGGTTTTGTTCTTGTATGCGGCGGGTTTAGTCTTTAGTGTAACGTTTTGGGCCAACGTTTTCCAGGACAGAAAAGAAGAATCTGTTTCCTGGAGTATGCCGACCATGTCCAGAATTATTGCTTTCCATGTTAAACACAGGTTGAATGTTTTTCCAGGCTGGAAACGGGGTGTCTGTGTCGTTTTTGCGTTGTTGGTGATTTTTTTCCTGCCGCTTTCTCTGGTTCTCTTCATCTGGCTTTGTTTTTTCTGGGCCATAGACTTACTGCTTACCATTGCCATGTTCATGTTTTTCACTCCGAGACTGGCAGTCGCTGTTGGGGCATTCGCGGGCACATTGGCCGGTTGTTGTTTCTGCGAAGAATTGTGGATAGCACTTTTGTTTGGGTGCGTTGTTGGCGTTCCTGTTGGCCTTGGTTTCCATTGGCTTCGCTGGTATCTCTCCAGCACAGAAGACCGCAAGGTGTGGTCAACGGTTACGGTGTAGTCGTCAGGGGTGGAAATAAAAAGATACAGAGCGGTTGCGAGCAGCAACCGTTTTTTTGTTCTTCAATCAGTGGGCCTGGATGGAGTCGAACCATCGTTGCGTGATTATAAGTCACGTGCTCTAGCCGTTGAGCTACAGGCCCCCAACTTCGCTCTGTCTTGCTAGCCAGAGCTTCGCTGGGCAGGCAATGGAGATATTTACCACTGCTTGTCCCGCGAAGCTCAATCAAGAGATTGAGTGGAGTGGGAAGCTACAGGCCCGAGATAGTAAAACACAAGCGCCTGTCTCATACTTTGCATTATTATCGAGATATTTTCCAGTGTTTGATTACCTGAACCACTCCCGAAGTGGACCTGTGGGCCACTTCGGGAGTGGTTGCACGGTTTGTACTCTTGTCTTTTTATCATTTTCATATATAAATATGAAGACAAGCGCGCGTAGCTTTCACCTTCGCTCAGCGGCGCGCAGAGCTTCGGTGGACAAGTAATTGGTTTATAGACCAGGTGCTTGCCCACCGTAGCTTTGATAAAATATCAAAGCGGAGGCGGGCGCGCGTAGCTCAGTGGTAGAGCGTCACATTGACATTGTGAAGGTCGCAGGTTCGATACCTGCCGTGCGCACTCGAGATTTGTTTCGCTTTGCGAAACTACATAATGTACACAAAACGGCTCAACATCCTGTTGAGTCGTTTTGCACAAGAATCGAAGAACTCCGAGAATTTGCGACAAGAGACGCAAATTTTCGGAGCATCACGGAAACGAGCCAACTGCTTGGCTCGTTTAAGGTATCGAAGGGCTAAGCCTTGTTTTGCTTTCAAGCAAAACGGCGTGCCCAGAACACGACTTCGCAAAGTTGGGTTCGATACCTGCCAATAGTGATTTTAAAATACAAATGAGTTAGTCTAAGACAATGATGAACAATTTCACATATTTATGAACAAAGAAATACTAGACCACTACTTGGCAACAAGTCTATTTACTGACCTGGGTTTGTATAAAGAAGCTGTAAGAAAGCTTCCCGATGATATTAAGGAATTGGGTTTATTGGTGCGCAAAAATCTTGTTCATCCTTCTACAATATATTTTGGTAATACCAATACTAACGAGGATTTGCGGTTTGGTGACATGACGGAAATGCCTTGGTGGCGACAACGGGAAGATGATAATCTGGCGACGGCGGTGGCGATGGTTGCCGAGCTGTATCGCCGTGACAAGCGTGGTTTTGTGAATGATCGAAAAGTGACGGATAAGTTGGTTGTGTCTTGTCGGCACACATCACTAGTAATGGCGGCGATTTTAAAAGCGAAGGGAATACCGGCGCGCGTACGCGCGGGGTTTGCGTCATATTTTGAACAAACTGAATTTGGGGACGTGAGTGACGATCATTATATCAATCAATACTTCCATGAAAAAGAAAATCGTTGGGTAACGATTGATGTGGACGGTTGCATGAGTATTAAAGATGGATTTACATTTGATCCGTTTGATATGCCTGATGGAACTTTCCATTTTTCGGCGAAAGCCTGGTTGGATATTAGAGAGGGTAAACAAGATCCAAATTATTTTATGAATAAACCGGAACGTGGAGCGATTGTGGTTGTTTGGGCGTTAATGCATGATTTTCATTGTTTGATGAACAATGAAATTATCTATTTGCACTACACGGTTCTCGAGAGTTTCGAGCGCTTTGGAAAAATCACGGAAGAAGAACTAAAAAAACTCGATAATTTGGCCAAGTTAATATTGAATCCGGACGAAAATTTTTCAGAACTCAAAAAACTTTGGGAAGAGAATAAAGAGTTTCGATTGTTAAAAGGCGGGCTGTTATAAAAAAAGCAGCTCGTTGAGCTGCTGAGCGGTGCTATCCCTGAACTTTGTAGAGACAGATTTCACGGAAGCCGAATTTTTCAACCTGGGTCAATGCCCAATCATTGTCGAAAGGGACAAGAACCAATGTCGCTCGGTATCGACTGGGGTTGCCAAGTGATTGTAGTTTGGCAGCATCGATATGAGTGACGGTATGATGTCGTGGGTCCAAGTAGGTAAAGATGCTGTAATCGATCGGTGGCATCATCGGCATGTTATCGATGAAATTCGAGTTTTGTTGCGTGACCTCGAAGAGGCGTAAGGCCGGCGCGCTTGCGTCTTCGTGGTGGTTGGCGCAACGCAGAAAGGAAATCCAGTGGATCCATTCGCTGATTTTTTCGCCATTCGCCACTATCAAGCCGACTGACTGTTCGGAAGGCTGAAGGTCGGAAAGGTAAAGCACGCGGGCCGGACCACCGCAATTATCGTAATGCAGGTAGTTTTTGAGTTCTGCATCCTCAATAAGCCGGCATTTCGCAAAATTGTCTGGATAGCCGCGTTCGGGCTTTCCAATAAAAGTTGCGACAAACTTCATGCGGTCGCGGTGGGGTTGGCAAAAAGAAAGTCGTCTACCGCTACAAATGATATTGTTCAGGTCGACGTAGTCCGTGGGGTCTTCCGGGAGGGTTTTGATAAAAATACCCGCCGGGCATGCGACGACGATCTCTTGCGAAAAGTGATTGACGATTACTGAACCGATTGGTAAACCGCGGCGCACACACGTGATAGCGGTGACCGGTCCGGTGATCGACATGGGGCCGCTGTATTTTTCTTCCCACAGCGCCGTTGTCTTTGGGTCACGTGCAATGTTTCCGACGCGCGGTCCCGCTAAACCGCAATTTACCAAAAAATCCTGCGCCGGTTTGGAACGGTCAAATGGATCGCAACAAAAGAACGTTTTCGCGCCAGCGACAGTGGTTGGTCCATCAATCAAAAACGGATTATTGTCGGTGCCGCGTTCTTCGGTAAGAATCGTAGCATCACGATCCAATCTGCGCAGTTCGCCAACAGCAGCGGTCTCGGCGACACCGTCAAGATTAAGGGTGTCGCCTTTGATTTTTTCGACGGCCGCCGTCGATTTGCTGGTGGCGTCTTGTACTCGCAATTCGTAGAAGGCGTGACGGGCGGCAAGAGCGGCATCAATCATCCCTTGAACATAACTTCTTTCGATTTTGCAAAACATCACTAATTCCTTGTGAAAATAGACAGGAAGAAACAGGGAAACAGACAAAACGTATTCCCGGTTGATAATAAAGTCAATAATGTTCTTTTTTGCTATTTTCGGAGAAATTTATGTATTTTCCACCGGCGTTGATTTTGTTCACCAATTAGCCAATCTGCCGGTTGATCCCATGGATTGCGAATTAAGGGTGTATGGCTGATTTGTGATTCAGTTGCAATTCCGATGCGGATCCACTCATTGGGTAGTCCTGCGAGCAATCGGTCATACCAGCCAAAACCACGACCGTGACGGGTGCCGGTGATATCAAATTTTTGCCCGGGCAAAAATAATAGGGGACAGGCTTCAGGTTGCAGGCCGCCCATCTGGGCGAGTCGCCCCTTGAGGCGAACCTCGCTTCGAGGAGCGGGCCTCGCCCTGAAGGGCGGGGTACAGGTTGCGAACGCGGCAACAATTTTTTTCGATATTTCTTTCGGTTCCATTTTTTGTGTTGGTGGGACGACGAATTTGGGTTTATTTTTGATCAGTTCGAAGTTCGGAATTTCTTCTATGGGGATTTCGTCTGCCAGAGCAGAATAGGTCACAACAAAGTCTGTCTTTGATAGAAGTTCTTGGTATTGTTGCCAAAGTTTGGGATTCGACATAATACTATGATGCTAATTCCTTTCGCCAATAAATTATATACGCGTAGATTCCCGCATTTGCGGGAATGGTGCGTACGAGAAATTATGTCAGAAAAAAAGCATCAAACTGAGATCGCAACGATATTCATCCGTTTCGCAAAAAAATACGGCGTGAAAATTGTCGTGGAACCGGAATATGGTTACGTGATGCAAATTACCAACAAACAGGGTAAGAAGGTTTATGTGCGTGGAACAGTTTTTCCATTAAACAATTTGGGGGCGGCGGCTGTTGCGCGCGATAAAGGCAATACAACCTTTTTTCTAAAGAAAATGGGGTACCATGTGCCCAAAGGACAAGCCTTTTATTCGGAAGCGTGGGGGAAGCAAATTGGGAGTAAGGATACGGTTAAGGAGGCTTTGAAATATGCGCAAAAAATCGGTTGGCCGGTGATTATTAAACCAAACGATGCTAGTGGCGGGGAGCTGGTTTTCTTGTGTAACAATATGAAGGAGTTTTTGCAGGCTACAACACTGATTACACCAAAGCACGACATTTTTGTCGTGCAGGAATATGTGCAGGGTTTTGATTACCGCTTACTGGTGTTAGATGGCAAAGTGGTTGCGGCGTATCAGCGTTTGCCATTGAGTGTCGTCGGGGACGGAGTGAACACGATTAGAAAGCTATTTAAAGAAGAAAACGTAAAGCAAAACAATTATACGGACGTGTTAAGCGCGCGTATTTTGGCGACACTGCGTCAACAAAAACTCGACTGGAGTATTGTGTTGAAGAAGGGGAGAACGGTCGAATTGTTACCCAGTGCCAATTTGTCGAGCGGGGGCAGGGCGTTGGATGTGCTGGAAAATTTGTACAGTGATTGGAAAATAATTGCGCAAAATATTGCGCGTGATTTGGATTTGCGTTATTGCGGAATCGATATTATTTCGCAAAAACCGTTATCAGAAAAATCCGGCAAGTATGTGGTGCTGGAGGTGAACGCTTCCCCCGGGATCAGCGGGTTCGCGATGAGCGGAAAAACGCAAAAGAAAAAGGCGGAAGAAATTTACGAAAAGATATTTCTGAAGATAATTTAGGTTTTTATCAGGGACCGACCCAGTCTACAGGGACGGTCCCAGTAAAAAAAGATTGTAAATTTTTTCCTTAAAGGAATAGGATGAATGGGTAGGGGGCAAACTGTTCCTTCTTTTATTGCGGAGCCGAAAAATGACCACAGTTTGTGCAGAGCAATTAGTGCTGGAAGATGCCGTTGCGTCACATCACCAAGTTTGCCATTGTCATTTGGCGGCCGGTGGCAGATTCCATTTGCCAAAAGGGGAACCGAAGAAATGTGATGTTGCTGGTTGTAACAACACGGTACACAACGGCTTAAGGTTTTGTCTTGATTGTGCGGTGGAACTTGGGAGGTGTCAGATTTGCAACGCCGGGATCACGCACTAGTCGACTGCTGGGATTACCCCGGCAGTTTTTTATTCAATAAAAAAATCGCCCTTGGATTGGGCGATCGGTTTTCTTTTGTTATCGTGGGCGTAACATCCACCACAGACAGCGCCAGAACGATGCGGTGGGCAACTTGGCAATGGATTCGGGAACCGGAACTTGGTGACTCTTGATCGTCATCTTGGTCTTTTCGATGGCGATTTCCATCCACCCGCATCCCGGCCACCAGAGTGGCGTGACCGATGGGCAGGTGTGGCTGACGCGCAAGAATGGGTCGCGGGTGACGGTTCCTAAAGCGCGAATAAACTTGGTGAATTTCGGATCGTGCCGATGGCCGTGGATGAAGGCTTTGCAGGTTTTTGAAGCACCACTAAGCAAGGGCTTCATTTTATTCGGTAGAAACGGTTCGTGCGCGAAAAGGATCCACGGTGTCTCCGAAAGTTCCGCAATTTTCGTGGCGACGACACGTTCTTGGCGTTCTTGAATGTGCAAGAGATCATTATCGCTTCCAGAATAGGAAGCAATCGGGGAACAGATGCCGAGCAGACAAAAATCGTTGTACCGCTCGAACCACCAGAGGTCGCCGAAAATTTCAACGCAATTGATCAGGCTGGAGTAGCTCATTCCACTGCCGGGAAGTGATCCCGGGTGCGCGTAGCCGGTATCGTGTCCGCCAAGACAGAAATGAAGATTGTGTGTTGTTTCATTCAGTTGTTTCACGCACTTTTTTGCCAAATCAATCACGGATTGATCGACGAGACCGCGTTCTTGCCAGCCACCGGTGGCGTCTCCTGTATGTATCAGGGCAGTCCATTTTTCGTCATTTTGGCAAACAGCACTCATAACGACGGTGTTGGCTTCAGCAATTCCGTTGCGTAAGTCGTCGTACAGTCTACATGCTTGCGTGACAGTAAGTTTATCCAGTTGATGGGGGAAAAGTGATCGGCTTTCAAGGCCTTCGGGGGCCAGGTGAGTATCTGAAATAACCGCGATGCGAGTAGTTTTCACAGTATTCTCCTTGTGAAAAGGGCGGGGTCTTCAAACAAAAAAATCAGAACTGACTAAGTAATTTAGTATAGATAATGGTTTGTGTCAAATTACGTCGGGTCGGACTGCCAAGCGGTCCGACCCGCATTGGTAGTGGCGTGCGTCCAATTAAGGTCGGACCGCTTGGCAGTCCGACCTTACATCGAATCTTAAATATCGAATTATTTTACGCTCCGGCTGGGACGATTTTTGGTTCGTGGGTGGATGGGACTTCCATGACGGGGGTTGTTGTGGTCGGCGTGACTGATGTATCAGGTGTTTGCGGTTTCGGCGTTTCACCCATCAATGCCCAAAACTCGTCTTGTTCGATTGTTTCTTTTTCGATCAAAACCTTGGCAATTAATTGCCATTTATCTTTGTGTTTGGCGATAATATCCATTGCTTCTTTGCGGGCAGTATCCAATAAATGAATAATTGCTTTGTCGATTTGGAAGGCGGTTTCTTCGGAATAATTACGTTTGGCGCTAAAATCGCGACCCAAGAAAACGTATTCTTCGTGTTCACCGTATGTGGCGGGTCCCATATCGCTCATACCGTATTCGGTGACGATTGAACGAGCCAATTCGGTGGCACGTTTTAAGTCATTCGAGGCACCGGTGGTAAGCTCGCCAAATTGTGTTAATTCCGCGGTGTAGCCACCAAGCAGGGTGGCGAGTTCGCCTAAGAACTCCGGTTTGCTGTGCAAACGGCGTTCTGTTTCCGGAAGTTTTAATGTGTAACCACCGGCGCGACCGCGGGAAACAATGGAAATTTTTCGTACGGGATCGACGTGCGGTAAGACGTGCGCGATAATGGCGTGACCGGCTTCGTGATAAGCGGCAATTTCTTTTTCTTTAGTGCTTAACATATGGCTCTTGCGTTCCGGGCCAAGCATTACTTTTTCAATCGAATCTAAAAGTTCCGTCATTTCAATTTTTTTCTTTTCACGACGAACCGTAAGAATGGCTGCTTCGTTGGTTAGATTCGCTAAGTCAGCACCGGAAAAACCGGGGGTGCGTTCCGCGACACGGCGTAGCGAAATTTCTTTCACCATTGGCTTGCCTTCGGAATGTACTTGCAAAATAGCTTCGCGTTCATCAATATCCGGTAAATCTAGTGTGACGTGACGATCAAAACGTCCCGGGCGAAGCAGAGCCGGGTCTAAAACATCCGGACGATTGGTGGCGGCGATGACAATGACACCTTCATCGGTGGCAAAGCCGTCCATTTCCACCAAAATTTGATTGAGGGTTTGTTCACGTTCGTCGTGTCCACCACCCATGCCTGTGCCACGGTGGCGACCGACCGCGTCAAGTTCATCAACGAAAACAATCGCCGGGGCGTTTTCTTTCGCTTTTTGGAATAAATCTCGCACGCGACTGGCACCGACACCGACGAACATTTCCACGAATTCCGAACCGGACATATGAAAGAACGGCACGTCCGCTTCACCGGCCACCGCTTTGGCTAACAATGTTTTACCTGTTCCCGGGGCGCCAAAAAGTAAGACACCCTTGGGAATACGCGCGCCCATAGCGGTAAACTTTTTTGGATTTTTCAAGAAGTCGACAACTTCCATTAATTCTTGTTTGGCTTCGTGCGCGCCGGCGACATCTTTAAATGTAACCTTCTTTTTTGGTGGTAAACCACCGGCTGGTTTGTCTTTGATTTGACCAAATGAAATAGCGCGAGAATTGGCGGACTGCGCGGAACGGATCATGAAGAACATAAAACCGCCCAATAATAGGAAGGGGAGTAAAGCGGGCAGAAGATTGGCCGTCCAGAAACCAACGCCCGATGGTTGTTTAACGGCAATTTCAACGCTACGAAGTTTTTCTGTGTTAACACCGAAGTTTTTCAACGAATCGGTAAGGGAAGCATCCGCTTCTTTGTTGGCAGTTTCTTTTTTACCGTCGGTTTTTTCAACTTGAATGGTATTTTGTTCGACGCTGATTTTCTTCACTTGGCCGGCATTTACTTCCGTGGCTACTTGCGAAAGTGGAACGGTTGGAATTTTTTCTGCCGGAGCGCCAAACACGGAGAAAACGGTAATTAAAATGGCTAATACTAGTAAACTGGCCCCGATATTCTTTGCGTTTAATTGGGGCGTCTTTGGTTTGGAAAATTTAATTTTTGGCATACCCAGTATATCAACTGCCAATTTGAACGAACTTTGTTCGTTCAAAAATGACAAGTATTAAGGGTGAAGTTTGGCTTAAGATAGTCATGAAATGTGATTGAAAATAATGTATTAATAAATTGGCAGTTGTATTGCTGGGATATGTCTCACGATGATAGCACTGTATTAATTGATTTTCAAGAGGGAAAAGCACGATGAAAATTTTCAATTATCAATGACCAATCATCAATGAATGTTCAAACTCCAAATATCAAACAACGACGCCGTTTTGATAATTAAGCCATTGCCTGCCAACCGAAGCTTTAGCGAAGGTTGGATAATTAATTGAAAATTGGGAATTGATCATTGAAAATTAATAAACTCACGCTTATATCAAAAACCCCGCGGTTGCGGGGGTTTTTGATGTTCTTGTGTTGTTTACTCAGCCTCTTTTTCTGCTTTTTCTTCTTCCTTGTCTTCTGTTTTCTTCGCCTTCTTCTTTGTCGGCGCTTTTTCCTTCTTCTCTTTCTTCTCGCCGGTCTTTAAGGAAAGACCGAGGCGATGTTCCACCGGTTCAATGCTAATAATGCGGAATTCATGTGTCTGACCGGGTTTGATTACTTCTTCCGGTTTTAGTGTGTCATCTTCCGTCAATTCGGAGATGTGTGCCAAACCGTGAATATCGTCATCCAGTTTTACGAAGGCGCCAAACGGTGTGACCTTCAAAACCTCACCGGTAACTTTTTCACCGACTTTGTATTTTTCTTGTACAGATAACCATGGGTCAGGGCGGAGGCGCTTAAGAGAGAGGGAAATACGGGTGCCATCGACGCCGATTACTTGGGCCTGTGTTGGCATCCCAACCTTGGCGAATTCGCTCGGATTGTCGATGCGTTGCCAGGCGAGTTCGGAAATATGGACTAAGCCTTCCAGTTCAATTTGTTTCCAATTGAATTTGACGAACATTCCAAAATCCACCACACCACTGATTTTGCCATCTACCGTCGCGCCGATACTCAAACCTTCGAGGGCAACTTGGGTCTCCGTGTTCATTGCTTCTTTTTCAGAAACGATCATCTTTCCTTCGGCTCTGTCGGCAGTGATAACGCGGACGTTAAACATTTGGCCGATGTAGCTCTTTAATTTTTCCAAAATCTTTTGTTTATCGCCACCTTCAACACGAGGATAGTGGGCGGCATTTAATTGAGAAACAGGCAAAAAACCGGTGACACCGCTGACGCGCAAGATAAGCCCACCTTTGTTGGCTTCCAAAACCTGTACAGGAAAAATTTCGCCGGACTTTTCTTTTTCGTGGAGCTCTTCCCAAGCACGTTCTTCGGAGGCGCTACGGAGAGAAAGTTCAACATAGCCATCGTCATTTTCGGCTTCTACAACCACCGCTTCGACAGGGTCGCCGATTTTAGCGTGACGGAATGTTTCTTGGGCGTCCATCAGTTCGCGACCAAAAACGATCCCGACGCCTAGGTGGCCGAGGTCGATATATAAGGTATTGGAGGCGATATCAAAAATTTTACCCTTCACTACTTCTTCGCGACGAGCTGTGCGAATAGAGTCAGGACGTTCTTGCAATAATTTGCCAAATTCGGAATTTGGCACTTCTTTTATCGAAGCCATAGTAATTTATTAAATTGTTTAAGAATAAAACATCTAGGGAAATCCTATGGGATGAGGGCGAAAAAGTCAAGGTTTTTTGTTACTAGATGTTGCTTCACAAGTCGTCGATATGGAGCGCAAATGAAAATCGGAAAATTGTCAGTATTAAGGAACCATGGTTACAATTGATCTATGAGTATTGAAAATGGTCCAAACCTTTTTAATCAGGAGGAAAAAGATCCGGAGAAAATCGAAAATGACAGTTCTGCCGAAGGAAGCTACTGGCAGATGTTTAAAGATAAATTATCCGCCCTGTTGGCAGAGAAAAAAACAACAAGCGGACCGAGTGTTAATATCAGTATGTTTTTTGCCGAGCATGTGAGCGCGGAAGACATTCATGGCTTGGATGAGCAATTTTCATCCGCCGACCTGTTTATTCCGGAAGTAGTTGATTGGACGCCTGAACAGTTGCGTCAATTTAATGAGGTTTCGTCGGGTAAAAGGGAACCATCGGATATTGCTGGTGATCAAGACGGTTTCTTGGGAGGGCAACTTCAGATGATTTATCGGTCGCATAAGCCCATTGTGTTTGTTGATCTTCCGCATGGGCATCCGTTGATTGAGCGATATGATCATCTTGCCGGGCAAGGGTTGCCGATGGAGAAAACGTTTTCAGAAACTTTGCAGAAAACCAGAGATCAGATTGCGGAATTTTCTTCGATCAATCAGGAACGAGAAGACTATATTCTTTCTCGGGTTGCACCGGCGGTTAGGGAGGTGATTGAGAAAAATTCGGTGTTTCGCGACAAAGATCAATTAAGTGTTTTAATGTTAATGGGCGCCGCTCACAGTACTTTCTATCGGGATGTAAAAAAAGCGCACGAGAATACAGCGAGAACGTTCGCTGATTCTTTTCATGTTTTTTCGCATTATTCCGAAGGCGTCAGAAGGGTTTCTTTGGGCAAAGAAATTGATGATCGGTTAGCCGGCAGTATTTGGTTGGGGATATTGCTTGAACGGGCGATCGATTATGAACTGGCTTACGTTACCGATAATTCCCAGAAAAAGACTTTATTGAGCAGAAAAATATTGTCCGAGTTTACTTTGGAAGAAATAGAAGATGTTTACAACGGGTGTCGGACTTCTGGAAAAGGCGAATACCATTTGATTGTCAGGAATAAACTCAAAGAAAAAAATATTGTGATTCCAAAAACGGAGGAAGAAATCGAAAGTTATTTGAATTCGCCCAAAAACGGGGTTTAATCTTGCGTCGGAAAATCCTGGGGAATATAATGGTCAAACACATGAGTGAACAACTGACGATGGAAAATTTAGAGAAAGTGTTGGATAAAAAGTTTGCCGAGAACAACGAGGTGCTTATTGAAGCAATAGATGCGAAATTTCAACGCACGGATGCGAAAATTGAAAAACTCGATGCACGTGTAAGCATGCTAGAGGTTGATGTTGCTGGGCTGAAATATGATTTCGCAGAGACAAAATCCGAAACAAGAGAAAGGTTAAGGCGGATTGAAGAGAGTTTGGATAAATTAACAAACACTCTTGATATGTTTCTTAAGCGAATGTTGGATCAGGAAGACGAATTTGTAATCATGAAAGCCGAAGTGGCGCAAATAAAGAATATTCTCAAAGAAAAATTAGGCATCGAAGTGCGGGTTTGAGATTTTACCCCACTGTGCTATTTTTATATGGCTCGAGCAACAACTATAAAATTAAATCCCGAAACCTTGCGCGTTGCGCAACAATATCGGCGTGCTCTTAGTGCTGCTGGAATTAAGGTTGAAAATTTCCTCGTTTTTGGTTCGCAAGCGAAAGGCACGGCGCAAAAATCAAGCGATATTGATATTGCGGTAGTGTCATCGCAGTTCAGTCGTGACTACTCAAGTGAACGCGTTCGTTTGATGCGTTTGGGCGATAAAATATCTCTTGCAATCGAACCGCATCCTTTTCATCCGGACGATCTTAATGATCGTTGGAGTACATTTGCGCAAGAAATAAAAAAATACGGAATTCAAGTCGGCGAATAAAAATCCTCCTTCGCCAAGGCTCCCATTCTTCGCTTCCGCCAGCTGGCGGAGCTACGAAGGGCAAGTCGGGGGATAGTTTTCTTTTGTGAAAGAAAACAAAAAATCCCCACAGGTTGGTGGGGGCTAGAATGACTGCGCGGTTGGGGTGTTGGTGTCCCATGCAAAAGGAACCTCAATCATTTCCGCACCCATTGTATCGATAGCTACTGCTGTGCCGGCGATTTTGACGAACAGAATATTTTCATCGCGCTCCAACAGTATGCCGGTTGGAGTGGAAACAGCATGGCATCTTCGGCAAACGAATGCGTCTTTCAATGGACTTGGTTCGAATGCGGAAGCCCCCAAATGAATCGGTTTATTGCGCAAGACACCGTCGCACAAAGGGCATTTTCCGGACATAAATTTTCCTTTCAATGAACTAGGAGGAGGTGGTGAAACGGAGTAACTGGAACACTGAAATGTAATCCATGAGCAGTATTTATGCAACTGAATCGTTGGATCAATCAGTGACCGACCCTGTCTGCAGGGACGGTCCCTGTTCGGCCGATTCCTGTTCGTGGGCTGGAATGTTACTTTGCAAGTAACGTGTTTTCGTCATTTAAGAATTCTGGCATTTCATTGGAAATTGGGTATTGCCCGCCACATCGGCGGGTCCGCCTGATGGCGGAGAAATTGGTCATTTTGGATGTCTGTTTGGTTGCATAAACAGTAATTTTTTGTTAAGCTTCATAAGTAAATTAATCTTCAAAGATACCCATGCATCTTAGTTGGCTCGGACTTTCTTCGTTCAAAATGGAAACAAAAGACGCGGTTTTGGTGATGGATCCTTATGGTCCAAAAGTGTCCAGTAAGCCGTTAAGAGCGAAGGCGGATATTGTCACGATCAGTCAATTTGGCGACCCGATTCATGGTCATATCGATGCTATTCAAGGTGAACCGTTTGTGATCGATCACGCGGGCGAGTTTGAATTAAAAAGTATTTATATTCAAGGGGCGGAGGTGCCCATGAAAGACGCGAAAAAAACGTCTACCGTTTTTTGGTTTGACGTCGAGGGAATGCGGGTGGCGCATTTGGGCAATCTGGAAACCATTCCTTCCACGGAAGTGATGGAGAAAATGGATGGTTTGGAAGTGGATATTTTGATGGTCCCCGTTGGTGGAAGCGGTTTGGAATTGAAGCAGGTAATGAAACTCGTTAATGATATCGAACCGAGAATTGTTATTCCAATGCATTACGCGCAAGATGGGGTAAATGTTGGCACAAAGTTGAACCCTGTTTCGGCGTTTATGAAAGAAATGGGCGCGTCTAACGTGAAACCGATCGATCGGATGCTGTTTAAGAAAAAAGATTTACCCGGCGCGGAAGATACACAGGTAATTCTATTTAGTGCGTAAGTTAGTTGAGTTGTTTGTGTGTCCAGAAGTAAAGTTAATAATAGCGAATCCCAAAATTATCAATTTTCAATGACCAATTTTCAATAAATTATCAATGACTAAATTATCAAACAATTTCAGCGCAATAATTGAAAATTCGAAAATTAAAAAATTAATTGAAAATTGGTCATTGAAAATTGATAATTAATTACAATGTTTGAATATTTTTCTGAAATCAAAAATAGAGATGAATTTGCAAAGAAAAGATTTGTGATTGTTGGCACCGCTATCAGTTTCATCGCCATCATCGGTGTTTGGGTGCCGATTCGCATCGCGCAATGGAGAACTCCGGGTGACGCAACCGTCGCCAAAACAGAAGAAACCGCACCGCTTACAACAGCGACGCCGGCCGTAGCGGGGGATTCGGCGATTCGCATTTTTACCAACGTGGCTTCGCCAAAACCGACCGTTGCGCCCGTTTTCATAACCCAGCCGGAGGCACCTTTGTTTGCCCAGCCCGTTGTGTCAGTAACACCAACATCAGTGCCAACAGCAACTGCGGAAGCGTTGTTTGAAACAGAAGCCCCAACCCCCACCGATTTCCCGACGCTGTAAAAAGGTCAAAAATGACAATCTGTCGGTTATTACTTGACAAATTGTTGTACAAAGTGTAATCTGATAACATACATATGCTCTATAAACGACAAATATTCCCCAAACTTGAGGCGGAGTTAAATACCAAAGAAATCACTGTTATTACCGGAATGCGCCGTGTTGGCAAAACAACGGCGTTAAAACATCTTTTTGATTTGGTTGGTTCAAAAAACAAAGTGATGCTGGATTTAGAAAATCCGTTGCATCGAAAAGTCTTTGAAGAAGAAAACTATGACGCGGTGTGGAACAACCTTAAACCGTTTGGTGTTGCGGAAACGGAAAAGGCATATATTTTTATCGATGAAGCGCAGAATTTGCCGGAGCTAAGCCGTGTGGTTAAGTATTTATATGATCATGGCAATGTTAAATTTATTTTAACAGGCTCCAGTAGTTATTATTTGCGCAATCTTTTTCCGGAGTCGTTGGCCGGTCGAAAAATGATTTTTGAATTATTTCCATTGGATTTTTCAGAATTTTTGGTTTTTAAGGGGGAAGGGCGAGTAGTGGAAAATTCATTCGGTGGAAAAGCGGAGAAAAAAAACAAAATTGCGTATGAAAAAATGTTGCCGTTATATGATGAATATGTCGAATTCGGCGGATTTCCCTCGGTTGTGCTGGAAGAGAATTATGAGCGTAAAAAACTGCTGTTGGCGGAAATTTTTACATCCTACTTTGAAAAAGACGCGAAAAACTTGGCGGATTTTCGGGATATGTCCAAATTGCGCGATTTGATTCTGTTGTTAACCGCGCGCGTGGGTTCAAAAATAGATGTCGCAAAATTAGCCAGCACGCTGGCCACGTCTCGCGAAACCGTTTATAACTATCTCGGTTTTCTTGAACAGACCTATTTCATCACGTTTTTGCCCAAATATTCCAACAGTGTTGACCGCCAGGCGGCGGGAAGCAAAAAGTTATTTTTCTGTGATTCGGGGATTGTTAATGCGTTGGGAAAAGTTTCACAAGGGCAACTTTTTGAGCAAAGTGTTTATCAAAACTTGCGCGGGAAACATACGCTGGCTTATTACAGTAAAAGGGAAACAAACGAGGTAGACTTTATTGTTGATGCGCAAATTGGGCTGGAGGTAAAACTCACTTCTTCAAAACAGGACATTGCACGGCTTAAACGCGATAGTGAAAAACTGGAATTAAAAGAAAATTATGTCGTCAGTCATCAATACGACGATAGCGAGGGTGTTATTTTAGCAACGGATTTGTAGTGTATGGGCGAAGGTTTCAGACCAAACATTGAACAGCCCGGTTCAGAAACACCCGTTCCGGAACAAAATCCGGAAGGTTTAGAATCCGTGTTATCGCCGGAGGTGGTTGAGGCGATAATGGGGAAAGTACAGGATATTGATAAAAAAGGCACTGCATATACTGGTATTAGTCGTAGTGAACCTATATATGGAATGCCTCATAGGCTTGGTGAAATATTAAAATATGGGTTGTTAGGAGTTGATCATCACTACTCATCAGGTAAAACTCCATATGAATATTGGCAAAGAGATGGGGCAATGACTGGGACAATGAAAGGGAGTTTTATAAATTTCAATATTGTAGGCAGAATTAGAGAAAAAATTTCTCCTGATAAAACTCAGATTGCACAGACGGATTATTCGGGGGGTAAACTAAACGATGGATCAAGAACTGATATTATATCTCCCGCCATAAGTATAATTTTTGATCTCAGTTCGTATAAAGAACAACCTGCTCCTAGGGATTTTTTTGCTGGGCCACAATCATCTAGAAAATATCATGCAGTAAAACATAAATCCGCAGAGCAACCTTCTCTAGAGTCCGGTTTTGCCCTTTCTTATCGCATCGCTCCGCGGAAATTTCGAGGTATAGTTTTATCGTGCCCATTAAATCAAATAGACGAAAATTCGTCACTTTTAGATTCTGTACGACTTCAAATGGAAGAAGTTAACAAAACCAAACCAGAATTTTTGGTTCCGATATATGATATCAATGGAAATCTTTTATATCCAAAACAAATGTCCTACGACGAAGTCAAAAAGTTTGTGGCGGAGCGCGACGCGGAGAAGGGACGGACTCCTTGAGGGGTCCGTCCCTCATTGGCCGATGACGTGACGCGACCAATGAAGGTCGGACCGCTCGGCAGTCCGACCTTATTCGACATTTTTGCAAAGTTCGACCTTGGTCGGTCATGTCCGTTTGAAATAAACTAGATAATCGGCTAAAGTAAAATAATCAAATATGCCCAGTAATACAACTTCCAATTTTTTCAAAATAAAGTGACAATAAATTTTATGTATGGTTTTTATGAATACAAGACTTTTAACTTTAATCCTTTATTGGCGATGAAATCGCCAATAATTGGAAGTTGATATACTGGGTATGCCCGAAACAATCACCCCACGTGAAATAAGCGAAGAAATGCAACAATCCTACCTCGATTACGCGATGAGCGTGATCGTGGCTAGGGCCTTGCCGGATGTTCGTGATGGCTTTAAGCCGGTGCATCGCAAGATTTTGTACGCCATGAATGAAATGGGCTTACGTGCCAATTCGCGTTTTAGAAAATCCGCCACGGTGGTTGGTGAAGTGCTTGGCAAATACCATCCGCACGGCGATATCGCGGTGTACGATACGATGGCGCGCATGACGCAGGAATGGTCAATGCGTTATCAGTTAATCAATGGACAGGGAAACTTTGGTTCCATCGACGGTGACTCACCGGCCGCCATGCGTTACACGGAAGCCAAGCTTGCCAAAATTTCCGAAGAAATGTTGCGGGATATCGATAAAGAAACAGTTTTGTTTGTTGACAACTATGACAGCACGCGTAAAGAACCGTCAGTAATGCCGGCGGCATTTCCTAATTTGTTGGTGAACGGTACGGTGGGTATCGCGGTTGGGATGGCCACCAATATTCCACCGCACAATTTATCGGAAGTAATTGATGCGATTGTTCATCTTTCTGAAAATCCGGATGCCAATGTGGAAGATTTGCTTCAGTTTGTAAAAGGCCCTGATTTTCCAACCGGCGGTTTCATCTTTAATAAGCAAGATATCGCGCACGCTTACGCCACGGGGAAGGGTGGCATGGTTACGCGCGCCAAGGCGGAAATTGAAGAAGTAAAAGAAGGTGAGTTCAAAATTATCGTGACGGAAATTCCTTATCAGGTGAATAAGTCCACACTTTTGGAAGAAATTGCCAATGGCGTGAAGGAAAAGCGTTTGGACGGTATTAAAGATTTGCGTGATGAATCGGACAAAGACGGTATTCGCGTTGTGATTGAGTTAAAGCGTGACGCGTATCCGAAAAAGGTTTTGAACCAGCTTTTTGTGCATACGCAACTGCAAAAGTCATTCCATTTAAATATGTTGGCGTTGGTAGACGGGATTCAACCGAAAGTGTTGACGCTCAAAGCCGTTTTGGAATGTTTCTTAGATCATCGCAAGGTGGTTATTCGCAAACGGAGTGAATATGAACTGCGTAAGGCGAAAGACCGCGCCCATATTTTGGAAGGCTTAACGAAGGCGCTTGATCATATCAATGAAGTAATCGAAACAATTAAGAAATCGGCCACCAAAGAAATTGCGCACGCCAATTTGGTGAAGAAATTCCGTCTGTCCGAATTGCAAGCCGCGGCCATTCTGGAAATGCGTTTGTCTACGCTTGCCGGTCTTGAACGTAAGAAAATTGAAGACGAATTGGCGGAGAAGCGCCGGCTTATTGCCAGCTTGGAAGATTTACTCAAGTCCCCGAAGAAAATTTTGGGTATCGTTATTTCAGAATTACTAGAAATTAAAAAGAATTTTGGCGACGAACGGCGTACAAAAGTGGTGGCCGGTCCGGTTGGTGAATTCTCGACGGAAGATTTGGTGCCGGACGAAGACACCGTGCTGACAGTTACCGCCGGTGGTTACGTGAAGAGACTACCGATTGATACCTATAAAGTGCAGGGCAGGGGTGGTAAGGGTGTGATTGGAATGACTACTAAAGAAGAAGATTCTGTTGAACAAATTATTGTTACTCGCACGCATTCCGACGCGTTGTTCTTCACTAATTCCGGAAAAGTATTTGCCAGCAAAGTACATGAGTTACCGCCGTCTTCTCGCACGGCCAAGGGGCAAGCGCTACAAAATTTCTTGTCTTTGAAATCGGAAGAAAAGGTGACGGCAGTACTCGCGCTTCCCAAAGACACAAAAGCAAAGTTTCTTGTTATGGTTACTGCTTCCGGAACAATCAAAAAGGTGGCAATTGAAGAATTCGAGCATGTACGTCGTAGTGGCCTTATCGCGATTCGACTCGAACCCGGTGATCATTTGGATTGGGTTTTTCCAAGCAATGGTAAGGATGAAATTATGGTTGTTACCGCCAAGGGCAAGGGAATTCGTTTTAAGGAAACGGATGTGCGCCCGATGGGTCGGCCGGCGGCCGGAGTACGCGGTATTAAAATGAGTAAAGACGACACTCTGATTGGAATGACGGTAATTCCGCAAGAATTAAAAGCCAAAGACGCGCACGTTTTGGTTTTGATGGAACACGGCTATGGCAAACGCGCCAGCCTTACGGCATTTAAGGTGCAACACCGAGGCGGTTCGGGAATTAAAACAGCCAATGTAACGCCAAAAACCGGTAAAGTCGTGGGAATGAAACTGATTCCGGCTTCCGAAAAAGAAGCGTCGGTGATTGTTACCTCCGCTAAAGGTCAAGTGATTCGCGTGCCGATTGCTTCCGTGCCTATCTTAGGTCGTGCCACGCAAGGTGTGCGTATTATGCGCCTAGATGGCGATGAAAAAGTGGCGACGTTTACGACGTTTGTAACAGTGGAACGGTTGACGACGGAGTAGAAGAAAATTTTCAATTATCAATTCCCAATTTTCAATTAATTGTCAATGGATTAATTATTAATTACTGCGTCGTTTTAAAATTGATAATTTAAGAATTGAACATTAATTGATAATTGGTTATTGAAAATTGATAATTAATTAAGCTTCTTGGTTGTTTTCGTGCTATAGTTATCAATAGATAAAAATACACAAATCCCATGCCAATTAATTCAATTCGTACCGGAAACTTTATTCGCCCCGACGTGGTGTTGCGTGATGTTGGTATAAAAGAAGGAATGAAGGTGGTGCATTTGGGTTGCGGTCCGGGTTTTTACGTTATTCCCGCGGCAAAATTTGTTGGTCCCTCCGGTAGGGCGGTGGGGATTGATATTCGCGAACAAGCGTTGGAAACATTACGTCACAAAGCAAAAATGGAAGGACTTGATAATGTTGATGCTATTCGTGGTGATTTGGAAAAGGTGGAAGGTTCGCATCTGCCGGCGGGTTGGGCGGATTTAGTAATTATGGTAAATATCTTGCACCAAAGTGATCCGCGAAAAGTAATGGCGGAAGCCGTACGCATTCTTCGGCCGGAAGTGGGGCGACTATTAACCGTGGAGTGGGAAGTAACCAACGTGCCAATGGGCCCGCCGGTGGAAGATCGTATAACACCTGATACAATACTGGCAGTGGCCAAAAGTAATAATCTTGTTGTGTTGCGTCGTTTTAAGCCGAGTTCTTATCATTTTTCGTTTCTTTTTGCCCGCGCAGTGGGAAGCTAAAACAATATGATCCATAAATTGAAGAACGAAATAAAAAAATATCCGATCGCGAAATTAACGTTACTGCTCGGAGCAGTCGCCCTGTTTGGCGCCGGTTGTGGCAAAACAAATATACCGCCGGCTTCCAAAACCCCTATCTCCATTTGGGGAATTTTTGATGACGCGGAAGCGATGGATCCGTTCCTCAAAACTTTTTCCAACACAATTCTCCCTGGAGCAAAGGTAAGCTATCGCAAGCAAAGTCCGGTGGATCAATATGAAAACCAACTCTTAAGCGCCATTGCCGAAAATCGTGGCCCGGATGTTTTTTGGATTCACAGTTCGTGGTTGCCGAGGTGGCAGAATCGGATTTTGCCGGCGCCAATCGCGATTGTGAATGAAAAACAAGTGAACGATGAATATGTTGATTTGGTTTCCAAGGATGTGATTACCAATGGCCGTGTCATGGCGTTGCCGTTATTTATGGACACCTTGGCGCTTTACTACAACAAAGACATTTTTAACGCTTCGGGTGTATCACGCGCGCCAAAAACTTGGGCGGAAGTAATGGAAATTGTTAAACGCACCACGAAGAGCAATATCACCGAAACGAATCAAATTGATCAGAGTGGTATCGCGCTAGGAACAGGGAAGAATGTCAATCGCGCGTCGGATGTCTTATCGATTTTAATGATGCAAAATGGTGTCCCAATGTTAGATAAGGAAGGAAATCCGGGTTTTGGCGAAAGCGCTGATGCCATTAGAGCGCTACAGTTTTACACCGATTTCGCCAATCCCACGAAAGACGTATACGCGTGGAACACGCGTAGTGATTATTCCATTGATGCTTTTGCCACCAATAAAGCCTCGATGATGATCAACTATTCCTATCATATGGCCACCATTAAGGCGAAAAATCCCCGTTTGAATTTTGGGATCGCGCCACTTCCACAAGTAGAGAATTGTTCAACTTGTAAGCCGGTAACCTATGGCGGTTATTGGCTGTTGGCTGTTTCCAAGCAAACCGTTAGCCCGGATACGGCTTGGCGTTTTGCGCGTTTTATGACTAACACCTCGGCCAACAGAGATTATCTCCAAAAAACCGGTTATCCGCCGGCGCGCAAAGATTTGGTGCAAGAATTACAAAGTGACCCACGCATTGGCGTTTACGCCACACAAGCGTTGTCGGCCGAATCGTGGAAACAAGTTGATAGCCGTCTCGTCGATCGATTATTTTCAGAGGCGATTGATGAAGTTGTAACGGGAAAAGATACGGCCGAAGGGGCATTGAGGAGAGCGTCGCAACAACTAAAGGCCGCCACGGATACGTTAAAGGCGCAGGGGACGACTAATCAGTAATGCTAATTTTATGAAAATGTTACAGAAATTATTTGCGCTTTTGGTTGTTGTCGCAGTTTTTTTACCGATTATTGCTTTTGCAGCGCCTTATGCTTCGCTTGCTAGTGGAAAATATACGCTTGCAGCATCGTCAGGGGGTAATCCGTTAAATTTTGGCACTGATGGAACCTTAAACTTGAGTGGCTTAGATTCAAGCGCAAAAGTGCAATTAAGTGTTACACGCGCTACTGGGGGAGGTCAGACGGGATTAAATATTGTTGGTCCGCGGGATAGTATTACTGGTCTCAAGCCCGTTTTACAAGGAAGCGGTGAACTTACCGCAGGTCAATTACAAAGTGGGCAGGTTGAGGTACAAGTGGCGGGAGAGTCACCAATACCTGTGAAAGCAAGTGGCGCGAATACAACGAGCAATAATCCACCTTTCTTAAATAATAATCCTGCCAATAATTCCTCTTCCGCGCCCGATACATCAACGGCGCAAAGTAATTCTGACAATCCTTCGTCCGGCAATAGTGGTGGCGGCGGGGGCGGGTCGGGTATAGTCCTTGTCCCGTGTGATGGGTCGAAGGGGAAAGAATGCACGATTGAAAAACTCAAAACAATGGGTGCGAATATCTTTAACTATCTTGCCGGTTTTGGCGCAATTTTGGCAGTAGGCGCAATCGTGATGGCGGGTTTTTCCTACATCAAGTCCGGTGGCGATCCGTCGGCGATGAAAGACGCCAAACAAAAAATTATTTTGGCAATAACGGGGTTGATAATTTTAGGCGCATCGGTGTTAATTGTAAACACGGTGTTGAAAGTATTGGGTTCAGATCAAAAAGTGGAAGATATTCAGGCAAAATAAGTGAGTAGTTCCTCCCTTTATTCAAAGGGAGGCGGGGAGGGATTTGGCGGAAGATTGTTGCAAAATTGACCGCTTTACTTAAACAAAATATAATTCAGTTAAACATGTTAACAAAAAACAAAATCGTTCTGGGGGCGCAAATGCTGATGATATCAGGATTGGGTTTTGCGCAGTTAGCATTTGCCGAGGGTGTAAAAAATCCGTTGGAGGGTGTAGACAGTTTAGAAAAACTAATTGCGAAAATCGTAAAAGCCGCTCTCGGCCTTACCGCCGTATTGGCCGTTGCTTATGTTGTCTATGGTGGGTTCCTTTATATTTCTTCGCAAGGAGACCCAAAACAACTCGAAGCGGGGAAGCAAGCAATCATCGGCGCGGTGATTGGTATAGTCGTTATCGGTTTGGCGTATGCAATAGTGGAGTTTGTCGTTAATGCCATGGGCGCGGGAGGAAGCGGAAATACGTCTAATGGGGGAGGGGCTTTATAATGAAAATTGATACGAAAAAAAAATATTTGGCTACATTATTATGGCTAACGCCACTGTTTGTTTTGGCAGACGGACTGGGTTTGGACGCCGCGAAAAATGTCGGTGGGTTAAAGGGGGGTCTTGTGGAAATGATTACCAATCTAATCAAATCCGCACTTGGGCTTGTTGGAGTGCTTGCCTTAGCCATGATTGTGTACGGTGGTTTTTTGTATGTGACTGCAGCGGGGGATGAAAAACAAATTACAAAAGGGAAAACAGTATTAATTTATGCGATCATCGGTATTATTGTAATCGGGGTCGCATATTCGCTGGTTTCATTTGTCATTGGCGCATTTATCAGTGGTGGGAGTGGTGGTGGATCGGGAATGCCACCGGGTGGGGGAGGATTATAATGAACAGTTTGATTAAAATTCCCAGCGCATTTGCGCAAGGTTTAAGTAAACCGCCATCGGTGGGTTTACCGGAAGTGGAGTTGCCGGCATTACTTTTGCAATTAGTGAACTACGCATTAGGACTAGTTGGTGTTTTGGCTCTTGGTTTTATTGTTTACGGCGGTTTTCTTTACATCACTGCTCATGGCGACGATAAACAGGTTACTTCGGCAAAAGGTATCATCATTAACGCGATAATTGGGATCATCGTAATTGGTTTGGCGGCCGCGCTGGTTAATTTTATTGTGAAAAGTATGACAGGGGGATAAAGAAACTAGTTTGTCTCGTTAATTAATTTACGTTATAATAACCTTAATAAAACACATATGAAAATCACCAATATATTAAAAAAGGGATGGATCGCGACACTTGGTCTTCTGTTGCCGGCGTTTGCGTTCGCGCAAATGGGGATAAATGAGATTCAAGGTTATGAAGGCTCAAATCAGCGCGATTTGCCAACCGCCATTATGGTAATTGTTAATTATGTCCTGATTATTGTCGGCGTATTGGCCTTGGCCTTTCTTGTTTATGGCGGTTTCTTATATATCACATCGCATGGTGATACGCAGCAAGTGGATAAGGCCAAGACGACAATTATCAATGCCGTGATCGGGATTGTTGTTATCGGTATCGCCGCCGCCTTGGTGAACTTCGTAGTCGGCGCCGTATCGCAGTAGAGAAGATTTATTTATTTTATCGGGAGGAGGTGAGTACGACGTGAAAAATCGATTCCAAACAATTATTATTGGCCTCTCTATGCTCTTACCGGGCGTGGCGATGGCGCAGTTAACGGGTGCTCCGGTCCCACCGGGGACAGCGCGAGGGGATTTATCGTCTGTCATTTTGAACATCATTAATTATGTTCTCGCGGTTGTGGGTGTCGTCGCACTCGCGTACCTAATTTACGGTGGTTTTCGTTATATCACATCCGGTGGCAATGAAGATTCTATTCAAACTGCGAAAGATGTAATTATCAACGCGGTAATCGGTATCGTGGTTATTGGTGTGGCGGCAGCGCTCGTCAATTTCGTAGTTCGCGCAGTGGGTGGCGGAGTGCCAGCTGGCGCAATTTAAGTAAAAATTCCGGAGGAAACGCAAACACAAAAAACAAAGCACGTCCAAACCCGGGCGTGTTTTGATAGTTCAAATGTTTGTCTTTCATGTATAATATACGGATAGACTAATTATTTTATCGGGAGGAGGTGAGTACGACGTGAAAAAAATATTTCTAAGAATAATTGTGGGGGCTACTTTGCTGTTGCCAACCGTGGCACTGGCTAGTCTTGGGCCCGTAGTTACACCAGATGGAACATCAAAGGGAGATTTGCCATCGATAATTATGAACATCATAAATTATGTTCTCGGGATTGTGGGAGTTGTGGCACTCGCGTACCTCATTTATGGCGGTTTTCGTTATATCACATCCGGTGGTAATGAGACGGTTGTTGAAGAAGCCAAAAGTATTATCATCAATGCAATAATCGGAATTGTTGTTATCGGTGTAGCTGCGGCACTCGTCAATTTTGTAATCGGAGCCGTCGGTGGTGGAACGCCAGCCGGCGCAATTTAATAAAAATTTCGGAGGAAAAGAAAAACACAAACAGAGGAACACGTCACAAATAGGCGTGTTCTTCATTTAATAATGAATGATGAATTATGATTGATGATATATGAATTGCGTGAACGGGCGCGTCGCTTCATCATTCATAAATCATTATTCATTATTCATGTTGATAAAACAGTTGTATAATATCTCCATAATCCAAAGAAAATAGATATGTATAATTTTATCAATTTCGCTCTCGCCCAAGGCTTCGGTCAAGCACCCGCCCCCATCAACATCGCTCCGCCGGCCGATTTTGGCACGTCGATTCTAAATGTTATTAACTATATTTTGGGTTTTATCGGCGTTGTCGCCCTCGCGTTTTTTTTCTACGGCGTATTTCGCTACATCACCGCGGGGAGCAATGAAGATCAGCTGGCGGAATCAAAAGGAACAATGACCGGTTCCTTACTGGGGATTTTGATTATGGGTGTATCTGCCACATTAATAAATTTTGTTGTAGGCTTTTTTACCGGCAGTATCGGCGTCGGGAGTAAGTTTTAAGAAAATACTTTTCCTTCATTTTACCCTTCGACAAGCTCAGGGTTGTTTTTCTTTGTAAAGAAAAACAAAAAAATAGGCAGTCGACGTTGCATGAAATGCAAACGTCAACTGCCTTACTTCCAAAGAACTGCTCTCACGAATTACCACACGAGTGGTTTATTCGTGAACTCGCCCGGTGCCGTTTCGCCAACTTGTAGTGCGAAATGGCTTTGTCGGATGTTGATCTGGTAGGTCCCGTTCGGCACGGCGTCGACGATAAAGCTCATCGTCCGTCCCGCCGATCTTTCGTTGCCCCAAAGCGGGAATCCTTCCCGTCGGTTCAGATCTTCCGGCATAACTTTCTTGATATCTGGTTCGGAACCATTTTTCAATGTTCCGACCCGAATTCCGTCGATCTTTCCGTTTGTGCTGACGAAGTACGCAGCACCAGGGTTGGCCATCAACTCCGTGTCGATAATCGGAATGCAACCCGGCACCGTGAAAACAATCACGGTTTTGTACTTGTCCAGCCGCCGGATGTCCGGATTCGGCCGGCTCTTCAGTTCCATGGGCGTGGGTTGTTCGTAGGCCTTGCGGATGCCTTCCTTGACCCACTCGGGCTTTTTTTTCTCCTCGACATTTTTCGCTGTTTCCTGGTAGCTTTTTTCGAGGTCCTGTTTCTCCATGGCAATGATGGCGCCGATCGGAGCGGGTTCGCCCGCGGGCCGATTTGCGAACGATTCGCCGGAAGTTGTTCCTGGCTTATGACCAGGAAACCCTCTCGCCACAAACAGGATGGAAATTCCGACAACGGCGAGAATACTCGCCACCGTCTTCTGCCAGTTCCAACCGGCAGGTGCGCGAGAAATCCAGAACAAGCCACCGCCGAAACATGCCACAAACACCAACAATACTTGCCAACTCATGCTGGTTTCCCTTTACTTAAATGATCCCAAAAAGTTTCAAGACTTTTTCTCGGTTGGCCACGGACATTCCCTGGACCAACTTCATGATCACGTCATTTGTTCCTGAAGGCTTGGATCCCGTGACTCGACTGAACAAGTCGAGTATCCCGGCTGGAATGATTGTGGCCTTACCACCCTGAACAGCTTCTTTCAGTGTAATCAACGATTCCACTAATTGATTCTGTTCAGTCTCTGTCCCACCCTTTCCGCGCACCGCGTCGTAGAGCATGGTGTGAGCATCGGCTGTTCCTTTGCCAACAACACGCAAACGATCCGCTTCACCGGCGGCTGTACGCCGGGTGGCCTCTGCGTTGAAAAGTGCTACTTGCTCCGCGTCGATCGCGTCGCTTAGTACTTTTGGCAACTCAATTTTTGGTATGGAAATATTCATCAAGGCCTTGGTTGTAACACCCATCCTTTGAATAGTCTTTCCACCCTTGACCTTGGGGTCAATAAGAATTGCCTCAATTTCGTCTTCCGCGGTTTCTCTATCGTAATAGAGATGTTTCCACGTGTGTCTCGCGGCGTAACGTCTAACGGCGTCATCGACTTCTGGGATGATTAATTCCGTTAGCTCCGGATTAATTTTTCCGTCTGGTCCAAGTGGTGATGGCGCGTTTTTTACCGCCTCTTCCAGTTCGTTTACATTCCACTGGAAATTCACGACAACATCGATATTCAGTGTCGATGGACCAACGCGTCTGCCTTTTCCGTCTTTACCTTCAAGGGTAACGATGTTCCCCACGGGCACCCTTATTTGTTGTACTCCCATTGGAAACCGACGAAGTTGATAGAATGGAAATGGAAAAAATGCGATTCCTGTTCCAAACAATCCGGTTTGAGGTGGTCGACGTTTTCCCTTTTTTTCAGCTTTGGTTAACGACACACCAACCTCCTTGCAAATTTGTCCAAGAAAGATTGGTACGATACGCTCGTTTTCATGTATCGAAACCCACGATAGTGCCAACTCTGCGACACCGGCAATCATGCCGAGGTATGCGAGGGGGTAGGTTTCCCCGGCCATGGCGCACGCAACCGTCATTCCGACGACGAATAGAAAAGACAACATAGTAACTCTCCTTCTTTCTGCTTTTTAGTTGTGAAACGATACAAGGTTCGTAATATACGAACCCCCAGGAGTTATGCGTCTTCTCTCAAAGATGCCTAATTCTTGAGGGTTTTTGGTTCAAGAAGGGGAATGAACAAACGCGCAATCCTCGATAAATAAGACGTAAGTATATACCTTTTTAGGAATTTTGTCAATAGTGCTGACAAAACATTGTTTTGTGCGATTATTGAACGAAAATATGAGTGAAAAAACACGGTTATTGACAAAAAATCACGGATATGCAATACTGCTCCGTTACGTTAGAAATGTCCCAGTTTCACTGTCCTGTCCGTTTGTTTTTTTCAGTGCAAAGGAGCACAACAATGGCAAAAGCTCGCCGTCCCAGTCCTACCCCTCCCACCCCGACTCCGACCCCGACTCCCCGTCGCCGTCCCGCTCCGACTCGAGCCCCGGCCCCGGCTACCACGACTGCTATGCAGCGGTTCGGAACATGGATCAGCGAGAATTGGGGGAAGATGTTTCTCTGTGTACTCGGCGTCGTCGCCTTGTGCATCGTCTGGTTCGGTGTAGTTCCCATCGTTCGGGATTACGTCGCCAAGATGCCGGCAACTGCGGTGGCGAAAGCGACCACTGGTGCAAGTGCCGGTGCAGTCACGCTTCCCGTCGTTCCGAACGCCAAAAAGAGTGGTCAGGTTACGGAAGACCTGTCTCGATCGTATGTGACGGTCGATTTCGAAGGCCAGAAGAAGGGAATGGCCATGGAGGGGGTGACCTTCATGGACTATAACCAGTTAATGGACTTCGCCCACAAGGCGATCGCCGATGGAGCCAAGACCGCCCCGGCCAAGAAGTCCGCGCCGGGAAAATCGTTGCCCAAGGTTTCGGCGACCCATTGACACCTAGGCGTACGGTGTCCGAGAGTGGACCTTCGGGTGCGAATTTGTACAGCAGTGTACATCTTCGCACCCTTTTTTATTTAGGGATTCTTCTGCTCTTCAACTTTGTTCAGAGTAAACGAAAGGAAAATCCCTAAATAAAAAACCGACACTCTGTTTGGTGTCGGTGGTTTTGCTTGGTAAAATTTGGCCATTTCACCAACGGATGTGGATCAGTCCCACGTCAACGCTTCCGTGGCGTCCGCCGTAGACGCGAACGTTCGGCGTGACCGGTACGTGACGGTAAACCGGGGGTGCGTAATGGCGATGGGGTGGTTGGTAATAACGCGTTGGCGGGTGGCGAACGGTACCGCGCGGAGTTCGATGGTAGTAGCTGTACATCTGGTCGCCCGGGCGGGTGGGGTAGTAGATGCCGTTTCGCCACTCGGTGGCTTTGCTGTTTCTCTCACATTGGCTAAGCATGATGATCATCGCAAAAACAAAAATCATAATCCAAAATGATCTCTTCATGGCACATCTCCTTTGGAAGGAACAGGGATTTTCAACTTAAAACGAACGCCTTTAACCTACAACCGAATCACGAAAATTGGAATAGGGAGGGGGGTGGATATTGTGATTAGTGCGTGATGGTACGCGTCGACGCTAACCTACACCACTCCCGAAGAAGTGCCTCGGCACCACTTCGGGAGTGAGCGCGACGACTACTATTTTTCTTGATCTGTGAGCAATTGTGTGTCTCTTGACAAAAAACATAATATAGTTAACACTTTTGAGTTCGTGATTGGGTTGTTTTTTCACACCGCGCAACAGTATAAGTACCGTTGCGCAAAACAGGAGAAAGAAGAAGATGAAAAAAAGACGAGGAACACTACGGCGGTTGGGTTTCGAGGTTCTTGAAGGCAAGTTTCTTTTGTCGGGACTGGTGGAACTGCCCTTGGCTGGCGCGAGCGCGCCCGTGGTGGGGACGCCGGTGGCTAATCCGGACATTGTCCTGGCAAAGCTTTTCGACGTGAATAACGACGGCGCAGTTACTCCCACAGATCCCTTGTTGGTGATTAATTTCATTGATCGTGTTGGCGATGGCGTGGGTGAGGGTGAGGCGAGTGGACTTTCCGCGGATGTAAGCGGAGATGGCAACGTGTCGGCGTTGGACGTCTTGTCGATCATCAACGACATCAACTTAAACGGGAGTCGGAAACTTCCGATAATTGTCCCGGGCGACACCATGCTGGGTTTCCATGTGTATGATGGGAAAATCGGATTGGGAGTGTGGGAGTCGGATATTCCCATTAACCTCGTGACTGCCAAAGTTTCTATTCGTTCTGGTGGCATCGGATGGCAGGGGCAGGGTCCCAATGAAAGTAACACGAGAGGCTATGGGTCTCTCACGTTTGAGTTAGTTTTGAAAGATATGGACTCGCAATTTCCAGGCACATTGAAAACCGTCGGGGCACATTGGGTTAGCCCCACATCGTTCGTTGTCGGGATTGACGGTAACGTGAACGCCGTTAACTTTGGACATCGAGACGATCTCCATCGGTTGCCCGCTAACGTGACGTATCAACAAATTGTCTTTTCCGCGGGCAATTTTCTTACGCCACCCGGTTCTTGGATGCAGGTGACACTGGAAACCGATTACGGGAGTGTCGTCGGTCCGATTATCCGGTGGTAGGAGAGGCGCAACAGTGAGGTATCATCGGGTGCGAATTTGTACAGCAGTGTACACTTTCGCACCCTATTTTTTGTTTTCTTTCGCGAAAGAAAACAAAAAAAAG
>JAUSJG010000002.1 GCA_030647555.1 bacterium
GACTTCCACGTTACACAATCAATCCCGCTAGTTTGGCGGGATCGATTGCTGCTTCGGGGGTTTATTTTTAACCTACCCATGAAGTACCGTAATAATTTTCAAATTTATGCGGTACCCGTTTTTGTGTTGTCTCTTCTTACTCTTTATTACTCTTGTTTACATCGTCTTCCAAATGTCCAAGCACTTTCTCGGCCGTATTCTTACCGCCAAGACCAAACGCGATACCACCGGCAATCGCCACCATGGCCACAAAGCCGGTAAACAATGTCTGTAACAATACTTCGGCAATTCCTAATTGCACTAACGTCGCAATAAAGGTAAACACAAAGATTGCCCACTTTGCCACCGCACCGGCAGCAGCACTATGTGGAAGTCTCGCAGTTTCTCCGCTGGCTTGTGTAATCTTTTGAACAAAATTACCAAACATTATTCCCACAATAATCATAACGGCAGCTACCACTACGCTTGGGAAATAAGCTAGAACTTGATTCAAAAACAATGATACTCCTGTAAGCCCTAGAATATCAGACGCCGCCAACAAGGTGACGATCATGATAAACCACTTTACTACGCCACCAACAAAACCGGAGGCGTTTAATTCAATGCCGGCCTTGTGCAAGGAGCTCCGTAATCCGGAGATTCTGTCAAAGACATCGTTAAGTTTAACGGCTTTGAGAATGCGAGTTACGAGGTTCCCGACGGCCACGGCAACGATCCAACCAATTACGAACACTAACACGGCGCCAATCAATATTGGCAAGAATCCAAAGAATCTCGTCCACAACATTTGGATGGACGTCATGATAGCAATTCTAGATGTCTCAAAAACACTAATAGTTTCCATATTCTTCCGTCGTCACCTCCTTTCGTTCTAAATGAAGATCCCCTGATTTGATAGACTTATATTAGCACTTTTTCTAATAAATAGCAAACTGAATTCATAAAAAACCATTGCGTGAATACTGTGCCGAGCAATTTTTAATTTGAAATTTGAAATTTTTAATCAATTTGAAATAACTCAATATTTAAATAACAAAATACAACATTTCCGCTATTTCAAATTATTTTCTTTCAAATTGATTTCAAATTAAAAATTGAAAATTTCAAATTGAGTGGTCAATGATTATCTCATTATTCCATTCGTCTAAATTACTTGTATAATAAACCAATCATGCAAAAACTTTTCACCTGGCTCGAAACAAAAAAGGGATTTTTTATCGCCATCACTATTATTTCTTTCCTCTCGGCGATTCTTCGTTTTATCCGCATTAGTTTTCCAACTTCGCGTGTCTTTGATGAAGTTTATTCCCCCGCTTTTGCCTGGAAACTTCTCCATCACGAATCATATTTCGATATTCACCCCGTCTTGGCGGAACTGCCACACAGTCTCGGTTTATTAACTTTTGGCGACACTCCTTTAGGTTGGCGTTTGGCCCCCTGGGTTTGGGGAATTCTTTTTTGTTGGGCCGTAGCTTTTACAGCTTATTTATTAGCCAATCGCCGTTTAGCGGGCGTTTTTGCCGCCCTTTTGGTCTCACTCGACACCGCCTTCTTTGTGTATGGACGCACCGGCCTTCCCGACATGTTTCTTTTATCTCAAATCGCGCTCGCGCTCACCTTTTTCTTCTTGAGTATACGCGTAAAAAATAAAGTCTACGCACTTCTTTCCGCCCTCGTTTCCGGCTTATTCATCGGCAACGTCATTTCCACCAAATGGCTTGGTTTGGCAATCTTTGGCGTAATCTGGTCATGGATTATTATTTTTGGTCTTGTCGCCCTATTAAAAAAACGCGGTTTTTTGAACAACACCGAAGTATTATTACCTCGCATCAGATTCTACTGGTACCCGATTTTCTTCATTATTTTGCCATTCATCGTCTATTTTCTCTGGCTCATTCCCATGCTTGGTTGGAACGGCGGGTTCAACGGTTTATGGGGGCAAATCGTCTGGTGGCACCAGTCTGTCTGGAACTACAACACCACCCTCACCGCCACCCACCCATACAGCTCAAAGTGGTGGCAGTGGCCGATAGTAATCCACCCGGTATTATTTTTCTGGGAACAAGTAAATAGCGGCCGGCGAGTAATCAATGCAACAGGCAATGTATTCCTTTGGTGGAGTGGGTTTATTGCCCTTATCGGTACAATCCCTGTCTTAATTAGAAAATTCAGACCAAGAATTCTTTGGCTTCTTATAGCTTCCCTCTGTTTTTGGTTGCCGTGGATCAAAATTGGTCGGATTGCCTTCAACTACCACTATTTCGAAACCTTCTTTTTCGAGATTCTTCTGATGTCATTAATCCTCACTTACCTAGCAGACAAACCAAAATGGCGACCATTTATCATTGTGTTCTTCGTCGTAATCTTTATCAGTTTTGTTTTGCTCTATCCCGAAGCATCAGGCATGTTTGTCCCCAGCAAAATTCCTTTCGTGCCGTTCTTCTTTCCGTATTAGTAATTTTTTATAAATGATTATATAATTGAAATATGATTTTCATGGGAGCTATTGGTATAGTATATATGTTCGGAACAATAATTATGTTCTACATCTGTGTGGACACGTTTTTTGCATCGAAAATTTCACCGACAGAACCAAAAAATAAATCAAAAATCGTTCCAATTAAATTTATTGGCACAATTTTGATTTTAGCTATGACGACATATTTTGGACAATATGCTGCATATCTATTCTTGATTTTGGCGGCATTTATGATTTTCCTGAGAGCGAATAAAACTAGTAATGTTTTGATGAAAATAATGTTATGGATTCTTGCAACGATGATTATTGTTTTAATTGTAATCAATTTTTACAAAATAGTTTATTTGGGATTTTAAAAACTTAGTGCTCCAAAAAAACAAGAGTAGCCTTGTACACGTTTGTCTTTTTTTTGGACAACGGCGTAGTGGCAATTCCCGCGGTCGCTAAAGCAGCTAAATCTATGGCCGGCAGGCATGAATTGCTCCTACAACGAATTAAAGATAGATTGCCACGCCTCGCCCATTGTAAACAATGGTCGATGGCTCGCAAAGACGACATTTGGTTCCTGCTTGCGACAGGAACGACAACCGACCAGGGTTGAACCTTGGACAATCTTGTCCAAGGTTCAACCCTGGTTTACACGTGATACTTTCTCTTTATCTCTTTTTCTTCCTCTAGTTGTTTCTCCCCGATTGTATCTTGAGATTTTTTGCGCAACTCTTCCAAATCTTCATTCATTAGTTTTTTTGCACAATCCTGTAACCCTCCGTTGGAAACCCAACCGGTTTTTTTGATTTAAACGCTATCGGCCACTCACACCGGTCGTTATAGTGCCATTACCATAATTAAAGCTGGTTCCCTCACAAAAGGTAACTCCAGGACTCATTATTCCGCTAGTATTTTCCAAACGATAAACAAGCATATAGTTCTGATTCTGGCATCCATACTCCTTCAGTGAAAAATATGAATACCCATATGTATTAGCAGTACCTGGCCAACCCGACGCGCTCTGTTTAGGATCTTTTGGCAAACTCAAGTAGGGGGCTAATTTTGCGGTAAAGGTTGCCCAACTCGAATCACTGCTAGTAAACCACGTATCATTGGGCGAACTTGACTTACCAACACCATTTGAAGTATTGGGGTATTCGCCATTAGACGCATAATATAATTCGAGCGCAGTCATAATCTGTTTAATATCATTCCTGCGCTGTCCATCCCGTGCCCTACTACGTGCGAGATTTAGCGAAACCAAAATAAGCGAACTAAGAATACCGATAATCCCAATTACCACCATCAATTCTATTAACGTGAAACCTTTTTTGTTTTTATTTTTATCCTGCATAAATTTAAGCGTACCACAGGCGGCAAAAACATCAAACGTGGTACTTTCTTTTTATCTCTTTTTCCTCCTCCAATTGCTTCTCCGCAATCGTATCTTGGGATTTTTTGCGTAATTCTTCCAGTTCCTCGTCCATTAATTTTTTGGCACGCTCCATAAGGTACTCCCGTGTATTCAATGCCGGGTCTTTGATTACTTCCGCTAAAAGAACTTCTTGAATCGCCCCGATTTTTGGCCCCGGTTCCATTTTTAGTTCATTAATCATATCGTGACCGTTAATCTTCAACATTTTTGTTGAAAGCGGATCACGTGAGACTTTTTCTGCCATGAATTCCAAATGACGCAAACGGAATGGCCGTGCTTTTGGCACACCGGAACCCAAGCGTTCCGCCATACGAACTTTTAACAGATCACCGAAATTTTCGGGACCGACACGCTTAAGCAAGCGACGCACTCCTGCCTCCGAAACGGCACCGATATCGTAGTTAAAAAGATGATGGCGCACCAAATGCGAAGATTTGTCGACAAGTTCTTTTGGAAACTTTAAGCGCGTTAATATCTTTTGCGTCATTCTTCCGCCCACAATATCATGGCCGTAGAATGTCGCTTCCGGCGATTCTCCCGCTTTTGTACGCGGTTTTGCCACATCATGCAAAAGCACCGCCAAGCGAACATGCAATTCGTCTTTCGTGCCAGCCGAAAAACCGAGTGATTTTACATTGTGATCGTAAACAGAATAGATATGATGATGGTTTTGCATTACACCAACACCCTCACAAAGTTCAGGGATAATGTGTTGCAATAGCCCCGTTGTTAACAAAAGATTGATTCCCGATTCTGCCGCCGGACACATAACAATTTTCACAAACTCGTCGCGAATACGCTCTTGAGAAACTTTTGCCAAGGCGTTTGATTGCTCTTTCAGTGCATTAAGAGTTTCCGGCTCGATTTCCATATTCAAAGTAACCGCAAAACGCACAGCGCGAAGTAGGCGTAGTGCGTCTTCACCGAAACGCTTGCTTGGATCACCAACAGCACGAATAAGTTTATTTTCCAAATCTTTTTGACCACCAAACGGATCAATGATTTCCAACGGAATCCCTCCCCGCCTCCCTTTGGTAAAGGGAGGAAGCGTTGCATTCCCTCCCTTATTCAAGGGAGGGCGAGGGTGGGTTTCGTCGTCGACCGTTCCCATCGCCATCGCATTCACCGTAAAATCCCGTCGGGCCAAATCTTCATCTAAGCTCACACCGAATTTCACCTCGTCCGGGTGTCGCTGGTCGGAATAAACCGAATCTGTTCGATAAGGAGTAATTTCCACTTCTTTCAAATTATCTTTATTACTCCCAGTCAAAACCGTCACCGTCCCAAAATTGTTATTATAAAAATTATTGGGAAATAGCTTTTGAATTTCTTCCGGCTTAGCGGATGTTGTTACGTCCCAATCATTTGGTTCAACATCGCGCAAAAGATCCCGCACGCAACCGCCCACAGCAAAAGCTTCAAAGCCCGCGTTTTGCAGTGTTTGCAGAATATTCGTGATTTCGATAGGAATCTCGTTCATAAAATAAGTCTACCTTAAATATATCGTAACGTAAGGTATCAGAACTTTAAGGGTCACCCTTAAAAACACCCTAAAAAAATGCGTCGTGTCCATGAGACGCGACATCAAGTTTCATCACCTATAGTTTACTAAATCTGGATATTATCGTCAAGTACGCATTACCATTAAGCGTAAAAAGCTAAAAAAATGCGCCATGTCCTTGGGACACGACGCTGAACTAATTAATAACACCAAACGATGTCATTCGGAGACGATTAAGAGAATTCATCAGAGATGGCTAAGAGTTGTCGCTCCAACCGTTCTTTTCCCGTCAATTCGTCAGAGCCAACCGACGCCCCCCCCATCGCGGTTTCGGTTTCTTCGGGGGGTGTCGCGGAATCATCATCACCCACGATGGCAGCCAACGCAGCCTCCAACGCCCGCAACATTTCTATCTCTTCGAGAAGTCGCTGTTGGGCCTTCTCCTCCGCCAGACGTTTCTGCTCGAGAACGTGCTGCTTGGCCAAAACGACTTCCTCGTCCCAGCAAC
Source organism: bacterium (assembly GCA_030647555.1). Lineage (NCBI taxonomy): Bacteria > bacterium. The sequence continues at coordinate 5,912 of JAUSJG010000002.1, forward strand.
TGTTAATTTCCGCTTCGTCCATCGCCTCAAGAATCGCATCGTGACCCGCAGGGATGAGCGTGCGACGAATTAGCCACAGCCAACCTTCGGGATCCAAGTCTTCGTTACGAATGGCCAACAGAATCGATTTATGAAACGGCCACACTTCAGCGGGTTTTTCGTTTTCCGCCATGACTAACATCCTCCGCTTTTTCCCAGGAACACACCGAGCGCCATTCGCCCGGCAACAAACCAAACTAGCGCAAAACAAGGTTTCTTGTCAATGGTTGGGAATTCAGGAACTTTAAGGGTCACCCCTAAAGTCAAACACCCTAATAAAAAAGCGTCGAACTCATAAGTACGACGCAGAACTAACTAACGCACGGACGACACGCATCAGGAATCGCCCCGAGACCTTCTCGCAGACGATCCAGCCGTTCTTTTTCGTTCAGTCGTCCACCATGACCAACCGATGCCCCCGTCGCGGTTTCGGGTTCTTCGGGCGGTGTCGCGGAATCGTCATCGTCCACAACGGCAGCTAACGCTTCATCCAGCCTCAGCATCTTTTCCGCCAATTCAAGCGCTTTCGATTCGGCCTTCTCCTCCGCCAGCCGCTTCTGATCGAGAATATGGGTCTTGGCCAGATCAACAACTTCATTTCGCGCAAAATTACCCACAACTTCAAGAATTGCTTCAAGTAAGTCGTCGTGACCGGCCGGAATCACAGCCCCGGAAAGAAGCTCACAGTAGATGTAAAAACGAGTCGGCGAAATACGTGCCTCAAGAATCTTTCCCACCATCAGTTCATGAAACGGAAGGGGTTTATTCACAGCTCTCTCCTTCAGAACAATTTCCTCGGAACAATGCCAGACAACGTCGCCCGGCAACACACAAAACTAGCGCAAAACACGCTTTTTTGTCAATGGTGGCGTTTATCTGGGACCGTCCCCGCACCCCACTTCGCTAAAGCTACGAGGGGCAGGCGGCCGGGGTCGGTCACTGATAAACTCGTTGACACAAACAGCTTCTCACGCAACGATGACCTTGCGTTCTTTTGAAATCAAATCTTCAAACCATAGGCAGAAAAATCATGATCGATGAAATTAACACTTGTCTAGAAGAAACTCCGTTCCGTTGCTTTTGCGCCACTTTTAAGTGCGCAGAAAACAACCTACGGAAAGACACCGCTCTTTTCATTTACCGCAGACGAATCTGGCCGGCCAGCATTATTGACCATTTTCTAAACTGGAGAAGGATTGCCACCATCATCATTCCTGTCACAAGACTAATCCCAGGCACATACGATGAAGTCGTTGTCAAAATCTTGTATCGCAGTAAAGACGCCCGAAAGAGAATGCGAATGATTCAATTGGACATCAAATCCATCTTTGAGAGTATCCTCTTCGAACATCTTGAAGTCGCAAGCCCCAATGCGAAAATGCCAACCATCCGGCCAATTCGTCTCGTTCCTCTTCCCGAAAACCCCCGTGCCTGGTACGAGTAAACGGTTATAACCCAGCGGACACCTCGTGTTCGCTTTTTTCTAAAAAAACAGGGCTCGCTTTTCGCTAGCCCCGAGCTACTTCCTCTTTTTCCTGTCGTTGCCGAATCATTTCCAGCTGACAAGGAGTGCAACCATGCAAATGTTTAGACAATATCGCTCTTTCAGTGTTTCCAAGCGACTCCGTGACCGCTTGCGCAATCAGATTCTTTGCCTGTTCACACCCAACAGAAGCGGTTTTTGGTCGTTTTTCCTCTTCTTGATGATGAGGCTTCCAAAATCCCGAAAGAAAACTCATACCGCACCCACCTTTCCGCGTTTATCACGATGAATTCTTAATGAACCTTGATAAATACTTCTCGCCTTTTCACGCATCTGCGCGATTTCTTGTAAAAGTCCCTCACCCTGACGATACACCTCTTCGAGAAGGGCATAATTACATACCCCAGTGCTAATGTCAAAATACCCCTCTTGTGAATCAGCCACATCGAATACTCGGCCATACTGCGAAGATCGTAACTCCATCAGCACGCCCACCAAATTTTCTTCGTCAACACTCTCCATCTTTTGTTTTTTTAACCAAAACATTCCTCCCTGCAACTTCCCAATGGCCAACTCCCGTTCGTGACCAATTCGTTCGTCTGGAGTTAAACGACTTTTATCAACTTTTTCAACAAAACCAATCCGCTCATCCGCGTTTGCTGAAACAGCCGTGAGCAACACACCACCGACATTTTCCAACATATTCCGCGCTTTTACTTGCACTGCCATCGCGACACTTGAATCCTCGTCATTGAAGGAGCGCGCGCCGATATCAATACCGTGCCTGCCATCAATTTCAACAGAAGGACTATATGTTTCACTGTTAAAAATTTTATGAAGAATATCAATTGCCGCCACGTGCCCAGTGACACCGCGCATTAATCCCAGTGCTTCCTGATGTTCTTCTTTTTCCAGCTCGGCACCGGAGCACAATCGTTGCAAATTATCTTCGATATCTCCACCCCATTTAGTCGCGCCAACTGCTGTAAACAATGCCACAATTTCTTTACGCACATCAGTATTATCTCCCGCTCGAAACAACGCAGTCACTATCGACTGCTCCGCTTTAGCAGAACAAATCAATCTTAATTGCTCAAAATAATCCCCTTTTAAAATTGTTTCCACTCCTTTAATTTTCGCCTGATAAAGATACTGCTCAATCGCCTTAGTTTTCTGCATCTGATACACGGCATTAACAAAATGGTCCGAATGACTTTCCGGCTGGCCATCCATTTCGTTCTTCATTTTTTGATCGAATTCGGCCGAAAAAACCAACCAGGCGTTGGGATTAGTTGCCACGTCATCAAAAGTGTTTAACTCCCGTTGTTCCTGCAAGACACCCAAAACCGATGCGGAAATCTGTTCGGCCTTTTCAACAGATTTAATTTCACCAAAACCGGATTCGCCTTCACCGGAATAAGGAGTAAATTTTGGCGCGCGTTCTGACATGACACAATGTTAGCACAAAATATCGTTGGGTGGACTCAGAGAGAATCGAACTCTCATCTCCCGGATGCAAACCGGGTGCTCTGCCACTCCTGTCTTCGGCGGACGGTTTTTTCGTTTTTAAATACTGGCTGATTTAAGCCGATTTCTTTTATTTCAGATGGTTATTTGGGTACTGTATTGCTAGAATTATTTAGTGTTCATCCGAAAAAATCACAACAAAAACGGCTCCGTCACGATAACAATCGTGGACAAAAAGGGGGGCATTTATAAGTTTGTTAAAACCCTCGGTACAAGCAGTGACCCCGATGAGATTAATCGATTGGTTCATCAAGGCGGGGACATTATTCATGGTCAAAAATCGA
>JAUSJG010000003.1 GCA_030647555.1 bacterium
CGGATCAACTAAGGAAAGCAACTATTTTGATCAACAAAAAAACATACACATTAAAAAGAGAAACAAGAAACGGCAAAGTAATCTTCTATGTCATTCTCACTGATTTCAGACACAAAATAGGCAAATACCCCTATACCCTTACCGCTGACTACGGTACTACTCAAGTAAAGGAGAAAGGAATAATAAACATCACAGCCAAAAAGAATATCGTACTAATACAAGACATCAATCAAAATTTCCGAGCAGTCTACAAAAGAACGCCCACCTTCACGGAGTGGCTTAAATGGGCGACTGAAGTATTAGCCGGTATTACCAAGGAACAGTTGCAGATAAAACTGCAGGCGGGGAGGTAGGGAGGAATTTCCAATTGTTGTTGAATGTAGTATGGTTAACGTATGGGCAAAATAGACACAGAACCAAAAAAGGGAGAAATAGTTATATATAAGACTTCCAAGAATGAGGTCGAGTTAACAGTGCACTTTGAGGGGGAGACTGTTTGGTTGAAACAGAACGAAATAGCTAAATTATTTGGAAAGGAACGTTCTGTCGTAACCAAGCATATTAATCAAATTTTTAAGGATAAAGAAATCGATCAAAAAAGCAATGTGCAAAATTTGCACATTGCAAAATCGGATAAACCGGTATCTTTTTACAGTCTGGATGTCATTTTGGCGGTTGGTTATAGGACAAATTCTGCAAGAGCAATTCACTTTAGAAGATGGGCTACGAATGTATTGAAAGATTATCTTCTGAAGGGCTACGCCGTAAACGAAAAATATCTGTTGGAAGCCAAAAGTCGTTTTAATGATCTGCAAAGTACGGTTGCTTTTTTACAGGAGAAATCCAAACACGAATTGTTGGCCGGGCAGGAACAGGAAATACTGGATTTGCTGAATAATTACGCGAAAACCCTAAGCCTGCTTGAACAATACGACAAAGAAAAATTGCCGTTGGTTAAGAATGGTAAAGGAAAGTTTGTTTTGGATTACCAAACAGCCGTTGGAGTGATTAAGCAAATTAAAAATAAATTGATCGACCGAAAAGAAGCCGGTGATTTGTTTGGGCAAGAAAATGGCGACAAGTTGAAAGCAATTTTTGGGAATATCTATAGACATCACACTATGAAATTGCACTAATTTGCGATAATTCTGGCCTGAACAAGCCAATTTTTTTGAAACATAGTGCTATATGACAGTGTGATGTCTATATCAAACTTTCGGTGGCAAGGATTTGTATTCTTCATTGGAAGAAAAAGCGGCGCACTTGTTGTATTTTGTGATAAAGGACCATCCGTTTGTCGATGGAAATAAGCGAACGGCGGCATTTCTGTTTGTGTATTTTTTGGATAAAAACAACTATCTCTACAAAGAAACGGGTGAGAAAAAAATCAACGATAATGCGTTAACCGCGCTGGCGCTTTTGATTGCGGTCAGTGCGCCGGAGGAAAAGGATAGATTGGTAAAGATTGTTACAAACTTGCTTTTGGATTAATTTGGGCTGTGAATCTGGTTATAACCGTTCTCTAATCGAGGGAAAATTTAACTTGATTTGTCGTCGCGACCACTTCCGATGTGGTGCTCTTCGTCCCGCGAAACCTCGGTGAAGTGGGATCACACGCAATAGTAGGATACCAACATATATAGAATTGTCACTAGATTAGAGAAGAAGACGTCGTCGTTTCCCTCCTTTGTTCAAAGGAGGGCGAGGGTGGATTAAGTTAAGAAGCTAAGATTGTGCTTATCTTCATAATCCCTCCCCGCCTCCCTTTAAATAAAGGGAGGAATCACTATGACTATCCTAAATGACCCACTATTGCGTGTGACCCAGGAAGTGCTGATGCACCACCTCCGATGTGGCCGTTGCGCTTTGCTTGTTTGACATTAATAGGGCTCTCCTTTAAGCTTTCTTCATGTTAAAAATCCGTCTTACCAGAACAGGCAAGAACCGCCACGCGAGTTTTCGTGTCGTGGTTACTGAACATACCAATCCGGTAAAAGGTAAGGCGATGGAATTAGTTGGTTCGTATAATCCGCATGGGGCGGACGGAACAAAACTGACAGTTAAAGCTGATCGGATTAAATATTGGATGTCAAAGGGCGCGGCATTATCCCCAACGGTAAACAATTTGTTGATCGATCAAAAAATTATTGAAGGTAAGAAAGTGCAATCTTGGAAGGCACCGAAGAAAGAAGTTAAACCGGAGGATGCAGTCAAAGTCGTAGCAACACCAGTCACCCCAGAAGCTTCAGTGGCAGAAGTCAAACCAGAAGAAAAATCAGCAGCGTAAGATATTGTTATCCGTTGTCTTTGCGAGGTATTTGTTTTTTTTGCGCGCAAAAAAACAAATACCGAAGCAATCTTCGTGGTGTTGTTTATTAGGGATTCTCCTGCGAAAGGAAAATCCCTAATAAACGTTTGACAGTATTAAAATAAAATGCTATATTGATAACGATGTTTTAAGGCTCATTCTTCCGCCTCATTGGAGCCAAAAGGTTAACAATAACGGAGGAAATTTCAGCTCACGCATCACTGTTCATCCGTAATCCTGCATATACCTATGGCAGAGCGAAAGTCACAAGACGTAGAATTTGTAGAATACGTCATAAAGAGTATCGTCGATCATCCGGACGACGTAAAAGTGGAACGCACCGTTGACGAAATGGGTGTGTTAATTTCGTTGGTCGTGAACCCGGAAGATATGGGCCAAGTAATCGGCCGTTCGGGCGCGACAGCAAAGTCTGTCCGCACGCTATTGCGTGTGATCGGCGCGAGAAACAATGCCCGCGTGAATTTGAAAATTGTCGAACCGGAAGGTTCCACCCGTGGCATTAATAAAGACGCCACCCCTGGAGCACCAGTGGCTCCGAAGGCTGAAAAAGGCGCGGTAGATAAAGAAACCGCGTTGGACGAAGCCATCGACGACCTCAACATATAAGAAATTGAAATTGAAAACACCCCGCGAAGGCGGGGTGTTTTTGTTTGCGAAAATTATTTTCTGTCGTTGATCAGGGACGGCCCCTTTTCTGTTATGACAGAAAAGGGGCCGTCCCTCGTTGATGTCTTGCACGTTAATCTTTATTATGTTATATGTTCTGTTGTCGAAAATTGTACCTTAAACAATCAGGAGTTTATAGATGAACATGCGAGATTTTTGTCGGCAGGTTAAACAGGCAACCAAGAAGCTTGGTTTACGCTGGAGTTACGCTTTGGGCGCGATTCGGTCTCAACGAGTTCTGACGCCTGATGGAGGGCGGGCCTGTTTGTGTCCGCTTACGGCGATCCGTTATTTACAAGTTGGAAGATGGGAAGACTGGACGCTTGCGTCGAATAACCTCGGTCTGAAGGACGACGAACGACGCAAACTGTCGAAAGCGATCGATTGCAAACTTGTCTTTTGCAACCGTGAAGAAAAGAAGTTGCGTCGCAGAATTCTGCGCGCTTGCGGGCAGTGAAACTTCAAGCAACAAGAAGGAGATGAAAAAATGATCTGTCGCATTTATTGTCGCGGATTAAGTTCGGAAATTCATGAACTTCTTGGCGACCTCGAACGCAAGATTGCGGTGGGAGTAATGGACGAAAAGCTTAGAATTCCGCTCGACGAGCTCAAACAGCCGTGGTTCTTTGTTGAGGTTCGGAACGTAGGTGACGCCGGCGTGCCCTTTTGCAGAGTCGAGATTGACGATATTCCTCTTAATCGTTTGGATAGTGGCGCGGAAAGCGCAATCTCAACATTGGAGGGATTGGTTGGAGATGTCTTTAGGGAGCGCGGTGTCTTCAATGTTCCATTGCTCGTTACATTTCATCTTCGTCCGCCACATTCCGTAGTTTCAGGGCTTTGTCCTGTGGTGTAGGTTCGCCGAATGTGTAAGTAGATCGCACCCTCTAATCGGAGGGTTTTTTGTTGCTCTTCGAAACATTTGATCAGTGACCGACCTTGGCGTGCAAGGACGGTCCCAGATTCTGATCTGTTGCTCAATTTAGAAAATGCTACTATTATATCGAATCAATGAAAATCAATATTCTCACTATTTTTCCAAAGCTGTTTGATAGCTTTTTAAACGAGACGCTGATAAAGAAAGCGATCACGGCTAAGCTGTTGGAAATTAATGTTGTCGATATCCGCGCTTACGCGACCGATAAACATCATATAACGGACGAACCGCCTTATGGCGGTGGGCCGGGAATGGTGATGAAGATCGAGCCGATTTTTCGAGCGCTTGAGGCGCTCAAAAAAACGGGAAAGACGGCGCTGATGTCTCCGCGTGGCCGGCAGTTTTCACAATCGGTTGTTGAGGAATATGCAAAACTTGATGAACTAACACTGATTTGCGGGCGCTATGAAGGTGTTGATTATCGTGTGACGGAACACTTGGTTGACGAAGAATTGTCGATCGGGCCATACGTGATGTCGGGTGGCGAAGTGCCGGCAATGGTGGTGGCGGAAGCGGTGTCTAGATATGTTCCTGGAGTTCTGGGTAATTCAGAATCTCTAATAGAAGAAACATTCTCATTAGGGGGCAGGTCGCAGGGGACAGGGGACAGGCGCGTCGACCCTCTACCCTCTACCCTCTACCCTGTACCCTCGTCAGAGTATCCGTGTTATACGAAACCGGAAGAATTTAACGGCTGGAAAGTGCCGGAGGTTTTGTTGTCGGGAAATCACGCGCTAATTAAAAAATGGAGAGAAGAGAATACTCGCTAATTTGAAATTACAAAACAGTGTTTTCAAATTAAGATATTTAGTTATTTCAAATTGATTAAAAATTTCAAATTTCAAATTAAAAATTGGGAACTAAATAGATAAGCATAAATTTGAATTGCTATCCAGTGCTTTTTAGAAAATTTTAAGCTATAATAGAACCAATGTTCTTCCCTCCCTTCATCATTCCCATCGTTGTCGGTGTTTTTACCCAGCTCTTAAAGGTGTTTTTTAAAGGTAATCGCGTTCCTGATCCAGACCATACGCGTTTTGATATGTTGCCACAGTATGGTGGAATGCCATCGGCGCACACCGCTTTTGCGACATCATTGGCTACGCTTGTTAGTCTAACGGATGGAATTGGTTCAAATAGTTTTGCGATTGCGATTTGTGTGATGATTTTTATTTTGGATGATGCGCTACGTCTTCGGGTATTTTTGGGACGTTTTGGGGTGGCGATCCGTCGCCTATTAAAACTTCTGCCGGAAGAAGAACAAAAAACAATGCCACACATTGAAGGGCGTATCGGTCATCGTGTTTCAGAAGTTATTGTTGGGGCGTTTGTGGGAATCATCGCTACAATTCTTCTTTGGATTTTGGATCAACGATTGTAGGGCTGTTTGTTTATACGGTATTGTTGGTGAGTTTATAATTATTAAAGGATAAATATATGAATGAATTGCAACCACAAGTTACAGAGAAAAGAGGGTTAAAATTTCATCTTCTTGCGGGTTTTATTGGTTTTATTGTCATAATTGCCATAGTCGCTGTCCCATTTATTTCTTCATTCATAATTTTTTAATTAGAGGATATGATTGCTCAACCCCCAGATGTTCCGCGTGTCGCGCAGAGTTTTATACACATCTTCTCGCTTGTTAACATAGTGTTTTATTTGCTTATAGTTTTAGTTCCGATTATCGGGATAGTGCTGTTTATAGCTCTTAAGCGTAAGCTGCCTTTTTTCGCTTGGATTTGTTTTTACATTTTCATTTTCGGCTTTTTTCCGGCACTGTTTGTTCTTCAAGCGTTGATCTCTCCTCAGCGATACGCCGGACCGTAGTTTTTCACCTATTCCTCCTTGTGTTGTGGGTGGGGATTTTAATTCTTGTGACTAACATCAATAAGTTACAAAGCAAATAATTATTCTAAAATTGGGTACTAAAACGAAGCCCTTGACATTGTTTTCAACCACTGTAAACTTCATTCCACGTAGATTATTAGTTGGTTCTATTAAGAACCTTTCAGTTCCTTGCATCAATTAGTCTCCCTTAGATAAAATTTTTCGGCGGATTTTCCGCTGAAGTTATTATGAAGGTGGACAGGAAAGAGCGAGATCCCCATTTGTGGAATTTCACTCTTTTTTGTTCGTCTTGCCTGCAAATTTCCCAATTGAATAAGCCTCAAGACAAAAGGAGAAAATAATTTTCTCCGAACAATCGCTTGAAAAGGACGCCGACTTATTTGTATTAAATAAATAAAGTTGGTAGTCCCCCTTCGCTCCTTCGGAGCTATGGGGGACAAAAATCGCTATCGCGATTTTTGGATTTTTCGAGTGATTGCCTAAAGTTCTTCGCACCGTCCCCGGTGCAAGGACTAGTAAAAATAATTCATCTTATTAAGAGTTTGATCCTGGCTCAGGATGAACGGTGGCGGCGTGGATAAGGCATGCAAGTCGAACGCCTAACTCGCAAGAGTTAGGAGTGGCAAACGGGTTAGTAATACACGGGTAACATACCCCAGAGCGAGGCACAACTCTCCGAAAGGAGAGCTAATTCCTCGTAATCTCGTCTTTTGAAATTATTGACGAGCATAGGTGGTTGGAGGTTACTCCGACTACCGCTTTGGGAGTGGCCCGTGCTCTATCAGCTAGTTGGTAAGGTAATGGCTTACCAAGGCGACGACGGATAGGGGGTGTGGGAGCACGACCCTCAACATTGGCACTGAGATTAGTTAAATAGTCTCCTGCAAGAGCAATCTTGCAGAAAAACTTAGCTCATAACGGAGAAACCCTTAAAATATTAGTGAGTACGTCTATTGTTTGGTATAATAGATCAATGCTTGCTGACAAAGGGCAACCCCGTGGGAAGTTGATTAAAGCGAAAGCAACAGATTTAGCTTTTGTTGCCGGTTTTTTAGAAGGTGACGGATGTATTTCCGCGAAGATATCTCCACAAACAGAAATGAAGTTTGGTTTCAGAATTAGGGTTATCATAAGTTTTTCACAAAACATGAGAAATCGCGCTATTCTGGAACACGTACAAAAAATTCTGGGAAATATCGGAGTAATTGGAGATTATCCGGAACACGAGAATGGATATTCGGAACTGGTGATAAGAGACAAAGAGGATGTAAAAATAATCTTAAAAAGATTGAAACCCTTTTTGTTTCAAAAAAAGACTCAAGCTGTTCTTGCGGAAAAAATCTTGCAAATTCTGCCAAAAAGGCAGGTGGCGACGAAAGACGCTTTTTTGCAAGCTTTGTCTTTATGCGAAAAAATCAGAGGATTAAACTCTGGCTCTGGGTTAAAGAGTAAACACGACATAAAGACTATTCGGCAAAAAATAATCAACCCCGTAACGACTGAACCCATAAGAGGGTGAGATAGGAACGTGATAATTTTGATACTTTTATCCTATCAGACGCTAAGCTCCAATTATTAACTAATTGGATGAAGGTATAGTCTGCACTCCTTGAAAGAGGGGAATATGTGACTGGCCAAACACCTACGGGTGGCTGCAGTCGAGAATCTTCGGCAATGCGCGAAAGCGTGACCGAGCGACGCCGCGTGATGGATGAAGGCCTTCGGGTCGTAAACATCTTTTCTATGGGAAGAATTTTGACGGTACCATAGGAATAAGGGGTTCCTAACTCTGTGATCCTTAGAAAAGGATGGTGCAGAGGTTGTCTGGCAACAGATAACAGGAAAATTTGGCTTATATGCTGGAACACCTAGTATGTGCGCTCTGCATGAATCATGTTTTATAAAATGAATATGAATTATGCATCATTGAAAAATGACACATCTAGACAATCAGCAGGGAAGTTCTCGATAAAGATTTCGAGTAACCCCTCAGAGACTGATTCTCAAAAAATTATTTTGAGATGAGATAGCGTACCTATTTTGAAACTTTTGAACACTATCAGACGCCAAACTCCACATTAAAAAATGTGGATGATGATATAGTCCATGATATTAGTTGGTTAATTGGGTGGCGATGTCATTTTGACATCTGACCACTGATTTCCAACATCACAATATCGGCCAGCAGGAGCGGTAATACAGAGACCCCAACCGTTATCCGGATTTATTGGGCGTAAAGCGTCCGCAGCCGGCGTGGAAAGTGGTTTGTTAAATCCAGAAGCTCAACTTCTGGGCTGCAGTCCAAACTTCCATGCTAGAGAAATGAAGAGGCATATGGAACTCATGGTGGAGCAGTGAAATGCGTTGATATCATGGGGAACACCAATGGCGAAGGCAGTATGCTGGTCATTTTCTGACGGTCAGGGACGAAAGCGTGGGGAGCGAACGGGATCGATGGTATCTGGTCCCTCGACGAGGCGACTCGTCGTAAAACAATCTGGCTATATGCTGGAACACCCGGTTATTCATGAGTTACGTGTTTGGAAATTGTTTGGTATAATTAAAAAATAATTATCCACAATGCCAATACGTGAAAATACTGCATGTAATACTTTGCGAATAGTCGCAAGGTTACCGGACAATCAGCAGGAAAGACTTCGCCTGATAAGCGAAGAATCCTCAGAGACTACATGCCGGATGTCTCAAGTAAAGTTTAATAAAGCAATTTGAGACAATGATATAGTCCGACCTCTATGGCGACATAGAGAGCATTGGTTATTTACCGAAATACCATGCCACAAAAAATACTCATTTGTATTGATGTGTTAACAATCTGTAGATACCCCGGTAGTCCACGCTGTAAACGATGCACACTAGGCATGGGAGTCACTGACATTTCCGTGTCGTAGCTAACGCGTTAAGTGTGCCGCCTGGGTAGTACGGCCGCAAGGCTAAAACTCAAAGGAATAGACGGGGACCCGCACAAGCGGTGGAACATGAGGTTCAATTCGACGATAAACGAAAAACCTTATCCAAGTCTTGAAAGTCATCAGAATTTTGCAGAAATGCGAAAGTGCCCGCAAGGGAGCTTTTGATACAGGTGCTGCATGGTTGTCGTCAGCTCGTGGTGTGAACTGTTCGGTTAAGTCCGGGAACGAGCGCAACCCTCGTCGCGCGTTATATGTGTCGCGCGAGACTGCCGTCGTCAAGACGGAGGAAGGCGAGGATGACGCCAAATCCGCATGGCCCTCTGAAGACTTGGGCAACACTCGTGTTACAGTGGCCGGGACAAAGGGACGCAAAGCCGCAAGGCGAAGCAAATCCCATCAAACCCGGCCGTGGTTTGGACTGGAGTCTGCAACTCGACTCCACGAAAATGGAATCGCTAGTAACCGTGAATCAGCACGTCACGGTGAATACGTTCTCGGGTTTTGTACTCAAATTTTAAAGGCGCCCGGCAGCGCTTGAATCCAGGAGGTTAAAATCCTCTCCTCTCTTCCCCAAGAGAGCGTAGCCGAAGGACATGACTGACTCTGTAAAGAGCAGTCCGAAGGGTCCGATGTGGCAAAACACAGCCTTCTTATTCGCTAATTTAGCGGAGAGACGTATCGACTTATGCAAAACAGCGGTGAGTCATAAGGAAGATACCAAGAAAATCTCGAATGGATGTGTGGAAGGGAATCAAGCGTGACCCGTGGGAGACCCAGTTTGGAAAATAGGTTTAATGTGGTAAAATGTTCGTATAATGTACGGACTATCATGTTAGCGAAAACTGGGAGTCAGCTGAGTCATAGTACCTTGCTACCAAGCAAGCGAAGGACGAAGCCTGTTCTTAAAGCAGATTATATTGTCGGTTTAACCGATGGAGAAGGATGTTTTTATGTGAATGTTCGCGATTCGGCGTCATATCATGCGGGAGCGAGTGTGGAATTACAATTTCACATCAAGCTAAATGCGCGTGATCGTGAATTGCTGGAAGTGGTAAAAGAGAGCTTGGGTTGTGGTGGTGTGTATTTCCAAAAGGAAACACGCGCCAATCACGCGCAATGCTTTCGTTATACCGTTAACTCGCATCAAACAATCATTGAAAAAATAATTCCTTTCTTTAAAAAATATCCTCTGCAAAGTTCATCAAAATTAAAAAGTTTTCAGTATTTCTGCGAAATCGCCGAAATGGTGGAGCAAAAACTACATCATTCTCCGGAAGGTATCGAGAAAATACGAGAGCTGAAAAGTATGATGAACAAAAGAACGGGGCTCGCGTAGTGCGAGAAATTCGCACGCTACGTGGGAACGCGAAATTTACCTAAATTATCGCAATCCGCCCGTCAAGTCAGAAGAGAGAGGGGCACCCGAAGTTCCTGTTTATCAGGACCGAAGGTGACACTCTTGATTAGGACTAAGTCGTTAGAAAGTTGCGACTGCTCTCGGTAACGAGAGACAAAAAAATTGGCTAAATGCTGGAACATCTGTGTATTCGGCACTACGGAACCCACCCTCGTCCCGCTCTTCAAAGCGAGGCTCGCCCAGATGGGCGGCCTCCCTTGATAAGGGAGGGAACGAAACGGTTCTCCCCTTATCAAGGGGAGACGACGAGGGGTTCTGTGAAAATGTGTCCGATGCAGACAATCAGCAGGAAAGGCTTCACATAATACGTGAAGAATCCTCAGAGACTATACGCCAAACTCCGGAAGCCGGATGATAATATAGTCCGATCCTTGTGGCGACATAAGGAATGCGGCAGAAATGCCCGCATCGCACAATATTAAATGTTGTGTAGTAACAATTTGAACAAGGCATCGGTAGCGGAAGCTGTCGATGGATCACCTCCTTTCTAGGGAGCAAAACTAGATTTTATGGTGCAGTCAGTTGTCTTTCGCAAGAAAGACGGCAAAAATATGGAGTTTGCGAAACACTCCAACAACAAAATTCGTTATTGGATAGTTTACTACAGGCAATCACTCGAAGAGTCTAAATAGCTTTTTGAGAAGAGAGTTTTGAGGCTCATATAAAACACGGCGCAAGCGGTGTTTTTTCGATATCGACACAATGAATTTATGTTTATATAATTAAGATATGCAAAGTAATTATGCGATTCAAGCCGTTTGGGTATTAAAAAATATATTGAATACGATTGGCTACCCATTGATCATCGTCGTGGTGCTTGGAATATTTTACAGAATTTGGCCAGGTCTGATGATAGTTTATGCGGTAGCATTTTTTTATTTTATATTTATTGTTGTGCCAGTTACCTTAATACCTGTTTATTCTACGATACGAAGTTTTATTACATTGCGTGTTGGTATAAGTGAAAAAGGGGTAATTTTGAACGTTAATGGGAAAGAACAAATATTCTTATTTGAAGTAATTCGTAATGTGCACTTTATTCAAGATCGTTTCGATCGACGTTTTGCTTTGGGTTCGATTACTATTGAATTAGTGGATAAGAATGGTTTTGGTTATGTTGGTTATGATGGAAAAATATGCGTTGGATTTTCTAAATTAAACAAAAATTATGAGGTAGTTGGTAAAAGGGGTTCCCTTGTGCATATTCCGGGGCTACCAGTCAAATCAGCCCTTGAAATAAAAGAACAGATTATCGAAGGGATGAAACGTTCGCAACTTCAAAATAATGTTTCGCGGATCTGAAAGTTTATTTAAGCAATCACTCGAAGAGTCTAACTCGAGAAACTTGAGGTGAGAAACTGGAAACGGACGCAACGCGTTCGGTTGTTTTTTCGTACCTGTACCACATTCCAAGTGGACCAATCTTGGTCCACTTGGAATGTGGTACAGGTTGGTTGAGCGTCTGTCTGTTGACTAATCCGCAACCATAAACAATAATACAAAGTCGGTTGTTTTGGGGTTCTTTCAAACTTTCTTGCGAAGGATTTTGTCATGACGAAACGAGAAATCAACGTTAACGGTTTGGCCTGGAAGGAAATTCAAAGGCCACTGACTTTCTGGCAATTCCATTTGTGCGCACTGTTGCTTGCTTTGACTTTTGTCTTTACTACAATCTCCGGATTTGGTCAGCCATTTGTCAGCGATGTTTGGACTATGATGATTTTTGGGTTGTTCTGGCTGAGTTTTCTTCTCGTATTTCCGAGCTTCGTTTACCGAAACATAATCGGTATGCCGATCTACATTTGGCGAGACGGCAATGACTTGCAAGTACGCAGAAAGGATTGGTGGCTCAAGAGCGGGTGTCCGAATATTCCACTGGTACCGGTTTTACAGATCTGGATTGGCGGTTGGTTTCGCTCCGACCGGATTTTCTTTCCGCACCTCGAATTTCCGCCCACCGTGCGCGTAAAATTCGGGATCTTTTCCGGACGGCCGAAACGTCTGCGGTTAAGGGATTGCAATGGCGACGTGCTGGATCTTGGTTACATCGTTGTGGGTGATTACAGCGGGAAAGTTCATTATTGGCTGCTATCTAATTCCAAATACTCTTGGAACGAAAGCCTGTTGTATGATCTTTTAGTAGTACTGGAACAGACCCAGTACGTGTCGCAGATGCTGACGAATCTCGCGACATGTCGGGAGGAACAACGTCCTGTCGCCGGCAGGGTTGGGACGTGAACAAGTTCGTATCAGTCGTATCTCGCTTCATCCTGGAGCGAGTTTTTTGTTAGGGTGTTTCCTTTTATTTGTTCTGAACCTTGTCGAAGGGAAGGAGACTTACAAAAAATTTGCTTGACGCAAATAATAATTTAAGTAATAGTATAAAGTCCGGATTGTCCGGAAGGGGACATTGGTTCATTCAAAATTTACGGGAGGATTTGGTGATGTTTCAAGCCGTAGAATCGATGTACTGCGAAATTGAGCCGGAAGAAGAGTCGCGTACTTGTCGCGATTGCGTGGTGCTTGATCAAGATTTGTTTCCGTTGTCACGACGAACAAATTGTAAGTTTTGGTTTGTTTGGCTTGCTAGCAGTCAATTGTTTGTTTTGCCTCTGGTTTTTGGTTTGCTAGCAAGCAAAATGATTATTTGCACTCTCTACTTTTTCTTGTTTGGTTGGGTGTTGATTGGCTTGTGCGCGCTTCGTGCGCAGTGGATTCGCAACGTCCGCGGTAGTCGGTACTATTTTTCGTTAGACCGTTTATGTTCGATCGGCGAAAAAGAATCCGATGGCATATATGATCCGCCCAATTTACACACGCACATGTATGAGAATGATCGGTATTTGCGTTGCGGAGGCGGGCCATTGTCTTTTGTCAGCGAATTGCTTCCACCAAAGGGTTCAACGGTTGATCGGCCGATGGAAGGAATGATTTTGAAAATCGCGTGGGGATGGCGTAAAAAATGCGAATTGTTCGGATGTCGTTCCAAAAATTGGCCGAGAATTGAAGTCCTGTGGCCGAAAAAAGCCGATGAGTGGGCAATGTTGACGATTTGGGATGAAGAAGGCGAGTCGCATTCCGTTAGGCTTTTTCACATCGGTGAATTGTCAGTTTTTGCAATTGACCACGAGCTGGTTGTGCTGTTAAGGACACTCGCTGCTTGTGAAAATTGGCGTTCTGTCTTGAAGGGCGCGGTGAAGTACGAAGACGCTAAACCTAAAGAACCATTCGCAGTGGCGATGGATGTCGGTGACAGCCCTGTCGGTGACGCAACGATTGCACACAATGACACGCTCTTTGATGAGGTGGCTACCGCTCTTTCGGAAGTTGAACAAGCTGAAAAGAAGAGAGCGTCATCAGCGTCATTTGAATCGGAGGAACATCAGTTGTAGGTCGAACCGCACCGAAAGGAGCGGTTTTTTATTAGGGAGTTTTCTTTTATTTATCCTGAGCCTTGTCGAAGGAAAGGAGACTCCCTAATAAAAACTTGCATAAATGCCAAAAAAAATGTTCAATATGAATCTGGAGACCAGAAATGAGAAACTAGAAGTTGGAACGCACGTTCTGACTTCTGACCTCCGATTTCTGACATCCTAACTAGGGCGCGTAGCTCAGTGGTAGAGCATTACACTGATAATGTAAGGGTCGAAGGTTCAATTCCTTCCGCGCCCACTCGAGATTAGTTTAGCTTTGCTAAACAACCCCAATGTACACAAAATGACCAAACATCCTGTTTGGTTATTTTGCACAAGAATCGAAGAACTCCGAGACTTGCGTGCCAAGAGACACGGAGTCTCGGAGCTACTTCATTAAAGCGCAAAGCCTGTTATATTTGTAGGGCGCGAGCGAGGCAGCTGCCTGCCTCGTGAGAAGGAATTGAACGGTGAGCGATGTTCCGCAGAACCGCGAACCGGTGGTCAGAAACTTGCGTATCAAGGCAGGTTTCGAGACCAATTCCTTCCGCGCCCACTCTCATTGATTAAGTTTTGCGAAGCAAAACTAATCTAATGTACATAAAATAGCTCCACGTCCTGTGGAGCTATTTTACACAAGAAGCAATGAACTCCGAAAAATTTGCCAACAGGCTAATTTTTCGGAGCTACCTATGGCGTTCGCTTTGCGAAACCATACAATGTTGTACACCCCGCCACCGGCGGGGCACAAGAATCGAAGAACTCTCGAAATAAGTTTTGCTTAGCAAAACAATTATGAATGTACACAAACACTGTTTCATGAGCGTCGTGAAACAGTGTTTGCACAAAGATTGAAGAACTCTGGCGTGAGGTTTATCCGCGATAAACCGAGCGGCAGAGCCAGGAGATCTTGCGCGCCCGAAGGCGCGGAGTCTCAGAGCAATAATAATTAAAACGGCCACAAGGCTGTTTTAATTATGGAGGTATATGTTGTAGTATGTAGTTATGGTTGAATTCACTTGGATCGTTGTGGTTGTCGTTCTTTTGTATGTTGGGATTGATTCGTTCAGAAAATCGCGTTCAAAAAACATAAGCCAAGAGGAAAGAAAAAAAGCTTCAAATTATTTAACTAAAATTCTTGTTTTGGTTGCTCTTGCATTTGTTGCCATACTGATTACCTTTGTTATTATTTATGGTGGCGATAGTTTTTTGTTGAAAATATAACCATATGGAATTCAGCTGGAAATCAGTGCTAGCAATAACGGGCGGAATAATCTTTCTTATGCTCTTGCTTTGGTTGTCACCGAGGTGGTTTGTCACGTTCGCTATTGCCGGTGTTGGTTTCACGATGGTTTGGAAGACGGCGAATTGGATTGAAATGTTTGGTCGAATACTTTTTTCTCGAGTTGTTTGATGGGTGTATAAAGATTGATTATGTAAGTCAAACCCATTCCGGCGAAAACATAAAAAACCGGAATGATATCATCGAGAAAGCGTCCGTCCCAATCTTCAAACGTCATCATTACTATCATTGTTTGTCCTACTAAATACAAACAAAGTAGGGCGGAATTTGCTGAAAACTTTGATTTGTTAAACCAGATATAACCCAGCAGATAAATTGGATAGTATGTGTAGATAATCCAATGATTTCGTTGGGTTAGATAAAAAGGTTTGGTGTGCAAAATAAAATAATACAGCTTGATAATGGCCAACTTGGCTACATAAGTGAAATTGTTCATTATAAAAAAGATAATCCCTGGAAGCGAATTTTGATTTGTTTGAGCGTTCATGTGAATTGAAGCGGGAATAGTTATAACTAATTTGTCGTCTCCCCAAATAATTTTTCCCTTAAGAAAAGTATCGACAACGGTCATATGTACAACCATTTTGTCGATTGCCAATAACCAAATTGGCAAACTTAATACAAGTAGTGCAACTAGTGCATTTACGTATAGACGATATTTATTATATTTTCGTAGTTTATAGATGCCATAAATCAAAACTGATATTAAGAGCACAAAGCCCATCGGTCTTATGGTCGATGTCCAAAATACTATAGGCACGATGCAAAAGAGCTGTTTTACATTTTTTGTTCTTGCGACTAAATATAAGGAAATAACGGTCATACTTGTAAACAAGGAGTCGCTTAGGACAAAGAAATTCCAATTGTGAATATCCGTGGCAAAAATATAAAAAATTGTTGCAAATGTGGCCGCAAATTTGCTTTTGCCCACCAAAAAAGTAAGGCGATAGAGACAATAAGCGCAGACAATGGAAAACAGAACCTGTCCGGTAATTACACCAATATTTCCCAGGTGTAAAAAATAAATCAATGCCACATAGTAGTCATAACCCAAATACGCGTTTGCCATTCCCCCCGGAATAAGATGTCCTGAAATAATTTGATTTGCGCCGTAGATGTAGCGACCGGTGTCTCCGCCAAATCTAATTCCTGATGAATTAAAGAGTGCGAACTGTATCGGTAAACAAAAAAGTAAAATGGTGATAATAAGACGATATTTATGAATAATATTGCGGAAATTATTTTTCATTTCTTGACTGCAATTACAAAATTATTCATAAAACATTGGAAATATTGATGTATAAAACCAGAGAATCCATGATTGTGACATAGTTCTTTTAGTGAAGTGAAATCAAAATAATGTTTATGGTCGGAGATTTCCTGAATGCTGATTAGTTTAAGTTTGTATGACAGTATTTCCAGTACGGGTTTACTCCATTTGGTGGGAGTGGTGAGTAGGAGCGTCCCGTGGGGTTTGAGAACGCGAAAAATTTCACTCAACATTAATTGTGGGTTTTCGAGGTGTTCTAGTGTGGCGAGGGAAGTGACGATATCAAAATAATTGCTCTCTAATGGCAGGGGAGAATTAAGGTTGGATTTTATGAGTCGTATTTTTTGATTATTGCTCGCATCAACGGCCATATCGATACCCACGCCAAACTGTATTTTGTCTGAAAAGCGCGTCAGGAGAGGAGCTGAAAAACCACACCCAATGTCTAACAATTTCACATTCTTTCTGATATGTTTTTCAATCTTCTTGAATCGGAAATATTGAAGAATTTTCTCCAGTTGTGGTTCAGGGTTTTGAGCATGAGCGAAAGATCTCATGTGTTAAACAGATTGTATTTAATAATGCAATATAGTGTCTCGATTCCATCCTTAAAGCCGATTTTCTTGCCCTCTTTGTATGTTCGACCATGATAAGAAATTCCCATTTCAAATATTTTGCATTTTCCCGCTTTTGCGATTTTTGCGATTCTGGCGGTAAATTCCGGTTCAAAACCAAATCTTTTTGATTTAAGCTTGGGATAAATTTCATCGAGGATTTGTTTTGTAAATACTTTATAACCGGTTTCCATGTCGGACAGGTTGAGATTGGTAAGCATATTCGAAAAAACGGTAATCCACTTGTTGAAGATGGAGTGCCAGAAGTACAAAACGCGATGTGGTCGGTCTGTTAATAAGCGGGAGCCAAAAACAACATCTGCTTCGCCGTGTAATATGGGTGCAAGTAATATTTTGTATTCTTCGGGTGAATATTCCAAATCCGCATCCTGAATAATAACGATATCCCCACTGACCTGACGGAAGCCCATTTTAAGTGCGGCACCTTTGCCTAGGTTTTTTGAGTACGAACAGATCTTAAATTTATCCTTGTAAGTATTCAAAAACTCTTGAGTCTTATCAGTGCTCCCGTCATTCACTAAAATCATCTCTTTTTCTAAGCCGCAAGTATCGGCAGTCTCGATTCGTTCGACCACTTGTCGGATCGTGCGTTCCTCGTTATAGATTGGAACCACTATAGAAACCTTGGAAAAATAGGTCATTAAGCTTCAAATTAATCAAGAAAAAATGTGGTTACGGTCCTTTTCCGTATCGTATTTTGATTATACAGATATGTCCAATTTTGACGACATGAGGGAATAATTTTCGTTGTGTTGTGGAAGTGCTAGAATAATCTTATGGAATTCACCTGGAAATCAGTCTTAGCAATCACGGGTGGGATAATTTTCCTGATGCTCTTACTTTGGCTTTCGCCAAAGTGGTTTGTGACGTTCGCTATTGCCGGTGTTGGTTTCACGATGGTTTGGAAGACGGCGAATTGGATTGAGATGTTTGGTCGTAACTCTTGGGCGGAAGAGCATCTTAACAGTGGTTTTGGTTCGGGGATGGGTGGCTCGTGGATGCTCTATAAGCTTCTGGGAATTTTTATGATATTTGCCTCGTTTATGTATGTGACAGGACTTTTGCAACAATTGTTGGTAAGCGTGCTCGGAACCTTCTTCGGCGCGGGACAGCAATGAAAGATTTAGTATAAGATGAAAGGGATATTGTTGCTTACGGTAATTTCGCTAATCCATAATGTCGTAAGCAGGAGATTATAAAAGATATGGATATATTGGATGTATTAAATAATATCGTTCCCAATTTGGTTTCCAAAAAATCAACATTGTCGGGATTTCAAAAAAAAATCTATATATTTGATGAAGTAACTGCTTTCATTGGAATTATCAAGCATTTTATTCTGGTTTTGGTGGTTATTTTTGTTTTGGTTCTATTGCGTTTGCCTATTCCAATTATTGTTTTGCTGTGTATGGCGGAAATTGTAAGTGCATCGGTAGGTACATTCATAGGAGTTAAAAAAATAAAAGTGTTATCCGTGGTCGCTACCGAGAATAATGCAAAGAGTTATAAAACAATATTAAAAACTGTTGAATATTATAGACTCATAAGATGTCTTTGCGGTTTCGGGGCTAGTATATTTGTGGTCCTACTGGCCTATATATTTTTTGAGGGCGAAATGTCGAAAATAATCTTCCAGGGCACAACACTGAAGATTGAATATTTTGTAATTGCTTTCTTACTTTATCAGTTTATTATCCTATTTTTTGTTTTTACTGAGTTTATACTGGTAAGAGGGATGTCCGAGAGTGAGGATATGGCTCAAATTGACAAGGAGTATCGATTGATACAAGAAAAACTTCAACTCGTTATGATCCTGCCGACAATGCTAATTGTTGTTGTGGTCACATACTTAATGAAGGATATACCGCCATTTATTCCAATTATTTTTGCAGTTCTTACTCTAATTATGATCGTTCTGAAAACAGTTCAAATAAGACGGTTGTCCAGGGTCACTTTTGGGGTTGTGGATACGTCAATAACTCAACTCAATATTTCAGAATACCAAAATGAAAAAATTGATGGTTCAGTCTTTGGAATCATGAGGATAGGCGTAGGATGGAAACCGCTCATTACGGGTGTTTCTGTGCTTGGTTCAGGTAGGGATTTTTATCCTGAAAATACCTTATTGGTTACAAACTTGAGATTGATAATGATTCAAGTACCAGTAACCGGTTCTGGTAAGATTGTTGGGGATACAGACTATGTCCGTGCAAATTTTTATTTTAACAGAGCAGAAATAAGGCAAAAGGGAATGGAATTACTGGAAAAAAACTCCGTAAACGAACTAATAAAGCTAGCCACAAATTCTGTTTTATTCGAGGATATTAAAACTATTTCTCTTAGAAAAAGACGTATCGTTATTGAAAAAAATGACGGAGAAAAAATAGGTTACTTGTTTGCGGATGACGAATATATCAGTTTACTCAAAGAGTTATTTCAAACGCATTTAACAAATAAGTTTGTCTCTAATTAATATTGACGTTCTCAGCGCGAAAAATTGTTGGGTGGATTCGGGTTAATGGTTAAGAAGTTCTCCGGTCGTGTGGCTGGTTAGGGGAGGCGTCCCTCGAATTTGTTTGGTGTGGTAACAGGATTTTATTGCCATTTTAATGAGATCTTGTTAATAACGAAGATTTCTTATATTGTTTTAGCGTCAGTTCCGACTTCCGAATCCCGATCTCCCGCCCTGCAGGGCGAGGCTCGCCCAGATGGGCGGCTGACATCCGTCTCGGGCCCGTAGCTTCCACCTTCGCTCTGAAATCGTTCAGAGCTTCGGTGGACAAGTAATTGGTCTATAAACCAGATGCTTGCCCACCGTAGCTTTGATAGAATATCAAAGCGGAGGCGGGGGCCCGTAGCTTAATGGTAGAGCACCCGGTTTGTCCGCCAGCAGGCGAGATCTCGCCC
>JAUSJG010000004.1 GCA_030647555.1 bacterium
TATTCTAAATCCGGCGCGAAAAGAAAGTTTTTCTGCGGTGTTGCGCGCAGGGCGCGCGGTGGCGGGGCTGGCCTCCATTATTCGGTTACGTTCAGCCGTTTCGCATAAAATGGGTTCGAGCCGTTTCAAAAAGACGCTCCAAGATGTGACTTTCCGTTTTTTTACCGCTTTTTTCATTGGCGACGTCCAACGCCGACCACGGCTCGACGGACGCGTTTTGTGGGGGGAAACTGTCGCCGACTGGCGGACGCGGACGCATTTCGCGGTTCGCCAAGACGAGGTTCGTCTCCCGCGCGCTTATTTTGTCTAATAATTTTATGAACATAAACAACAACAAATTCTTTCTCTATGCCCGCAAGTCAACGGATGTGGAAGATAAACAGGTTTTATCTATTGAAGCGCAGATCGCGGAATTACGCGCGTATGCTGTTCAATCTGGATTAAATATCGTTGAGGAGTTTATCGAAAAACAGTCTGCCAAAATTCCGGGCAGACCGATCTTCGGGAAAATGCTGGAACGTATCGAGAAAGGTGAAGCAAGCGGAGTTTTGGCGTGGCACCCCGATAGATTGGCGCGTAATTCCGTGGATGGCGGGAAAATAATCTATCTCGTTGATTGCGGACATATTACAGCCTTGAAATTCGCGCAGTTTTGGTTTGAGCCAACACCGCAAGGAAAGTTTATGCTCTCTATCGCTTTCGGACAAAGTAAATACTATGTGGACGCGCTTTCTGAAAATACAAAACGGGGCTTGCGCCAAAAAGTAAGGCGTGGTGAATATCCCTCGCTTGCCCCTGTTGGCTATCTCAATGATTCGCGGACAAAAACGGTGGTGGTGGATAAAAAACGCGCTTCGCTTATTCGCAGGGCGTTTGAGCTGTATGCCAAGAACGAAAGCAGGTTAGAGGATATCTCAAACTTTTTGGCGCAATCCGGGATCACATCAAGGAATGGAAAACATCTCCACCGCAACAGAGTTACGTTTATTCTTTCCAATCCGTTTTACTACGGACATTTTCGCTATGCCGGAGAGATTCACGAAGGCAAGCACTCGCCAATCGTTTCAAAGAAAATTTTTGATCAGACGCAGGAAATACTGAAACAACGAGGCAGACCGCACCACAAGCAGAAAAATGAACCACAAGCATATTGTGGACTGCTTTCCTGCGCCTCATGCGGAATGATGATCACCGGCGAATACAAGGTTAAAAAACAGAAAAATGGGAATGTGCATAACTATACTTATTATCATTGCTCTAAAAAATCTAAAACTATCAAATGTCCCGAGCCCTGTATTCGCCAAGAGGAACTGGACAAGCAAATTTCCTCTTTGCTGCAAAAATATTCTTTGAGTAAAGACTGGGCGGAAAAAATGCGTGCAATGTTGGAAAAAGAAAAATTGGAAGTCACACAATCATCCACCGCTTTTGTTCAGGAAAACCAAAACCGAATTCGCGTCATCCAAACGAAACTCCAGCGACTTCTTGACGGGTATTTGGAGCAGGATATTGAACGAGAAATCTATCGTACCGAAAAAGCAAAACTACTATCTGAAAAGAAGTCGCTGGAGGAGCAAACGGTGCGGATTGAACAAAAGCGGACGGGCTGGCTCGAACCGATGGCAAAATGGCTAAAAGAGGCGGAAAACGTGTCTAAAATCGCGCGGGAGAGCGACCTTTTTGCGAAAAAGGTTGCAGCCAAAGAAATCTTTGGCTCGAACCTCGTCTTGGCGAACCGCGAAATGCGTCCGCGTCCGCCAGTCGGCGACAGTTTCCCCCCACAAAACGCGTCCGTCGAGCCGTGGTCGGCGTTGGACGTCGCCAATGAAAAAAGCGGTCAAAAAACGGAAAGTCAGATTCTGGAGCGGGTAACGAGAATCGGACTCGTATCTCAGCCTTGGGAAGGCCGCGTTCTACCACTGAACCATACCCGCATAGATTTTTAAACTATTTATATTTGTTTTGTCTCATACATTGTGCAATTTTGCAATCGGAATGCAAAATTGCACAGAAAAATAAGTTGATTACTTGTCAAAAGTGACTTTTTTTGCTTAGATTTGTCTGTTGAGGAGTAGGTTCTGATTTCCGATTTCTGACATCCGATCTCCTAGTCTTGCCGGAGTAGCTCAATGGCAGAGCAATGCTTTCGTAAAGCAGAGATACGGGTTCGATTCCCTTCTTCGGCTCTCAAGATTAGTTTCGCTTTGCGAAACAATCAAATGTACACAATACAACCAAACATCCTGTTTGGTTGTATTGCACAAGAATCGAAGAACTCCGAAACTCGGTTTGCCGGAGCGAATCGAGTTTCGGAGCACCTCAGTTACCATCTAAGCTGTTTTACACAAGAGTCAAAGAACTTCGAAAAATACGTCTGCTGACGAATTTTTCGGAGCTACCTTTCGTGTCTGCGAAGCAAAACTAATCAAATGTACACCCCGCCCTTGGCGGGGCACAAGAATCAATGAACTCTGGCGTGAGGTTTATTCTCAATAAACCGAGTGGCAGAGCCAAGAGATCTCGCGCCAAGAGGCGCGGAGTCTCGGAGCGACCTCCTTTATCCATTGCGAAGCGAAACCATTTAACAAGAAAAAATCCGTGTCGGCGGGACACGGATTGGGCGGGATGACGGCGGTCAATCGTAGGTGATGATGCGGAACGCATCGATGCGCCACTCTTCGATCTTGTCTTCGTGGCATTCTCGCACCGTTTCATCCGCGCGACGAACGGCGATGTCGAGTGTTTTGCTAAGATTGAAATACCCGTCACTGTAAGCCTCTTGATAGCGACGGCACAGCTCTTCTTCTTTCCAAAGCCTGTGAAGAAGTTTCTGTTGCTCACTGCCCAATCCCACCAGAGCGCGTTTTTGCTTGCGACGGATTGAAATAGTGCGAGGAAAATTCAGTAACCAGCCCACTGGGGACGAAATACAGGCAACCGCCGAAAAGACGACAGTTACTCCAAAAATTCCCAGACGCTGTTTCAAAAAACTTTCTTTCATTGCTGGACTCCTGCTAAATGTGTATCGGGGGCGACAGAAGAACATAGAATTATACTCTTAATACGGAAAATTGTCAAGCATGATCATTTCTGATACATTTGACCCCATGACCTCCAAAGAAGCCCAAGAATTAGTGCTGAGACTGCAAACAGTTTCAGACCGGCTTTGAGTTAGGTAAAAAGCGTATCCGGTTAGTGGAAATAGGCAAGAAACTGGAAGATCCGGCTCTGTGGAACGATCAAAAACAGGCCACACTGTTACAACGCGAACAATCCGCTTTGCAAAAAGAAGCGGGAAAATTAGACGCGCTAAAAAAGGAAATCGCGGATGCGACAGAATTATTATCAATTATTGCGGAAGAAGACGAAGCATCGAAAAAAGAAATTGAAGCGACATTTCGAAAAATCACAAAGGAACTTTCCAGTTTGGAATTGTTAACCTACTTTTCCGATAAACACGATAATTCGGCGGCAATCATCACGCTATCCGCCGGTGCGGGGGGTACGGAAGCGCAGGATTGGACTGCCATGCTTTCACGAATGTATTTGCGATATGCTGAAGCACAAGGCTGGAATACGCAAGTATTGGACGAAAATCGTGGCCAAGAGACAGGTTATAAACACATTACAATTCGGATGGAAGGGGACTATGTTTATGGAAAAATAAAACACGAGGCGGGTGTGCATCGGCTCGTTAGACAATCACCGTTTAATGCCGATAATTTACGCCAAACATCGTTTGCGTTATTGGATGTAATCCCGGAAGTGGGGAAGGAAGAAGTGATTATTCGGCCGGAAGATTTGGATTTTGAAGCTTTTCGCAGTGGTGGAAAAGGTGGACAGAACGTCAATAAAGTTTCCACGGCAGTTCGGATTAAACATGTTCCGACAGGCATTACAATCGCTTGTTCAACCGAACGCAGTCAGGCGCAAAATCGCGAACGCGTGATGACAATGTTGGCCAGTAAACTGGAACATTTGAGAGAACAACAACACGCTCAAAGCATCGCCGATGTGCGGGGTGAGGTTAAATCCGCTGAATGGGGCAACCAAATTCGTTCGTATGTTTTGCATCCGTATAAAATGGTGAAAGACCATCGGACAGAAGTGGAAACATCGGATGCAGAGGGAGTTTTGGATGGGGGATTGGATGAATTTATTACCGCAATGGTGACGCGGGGGAAAGATAAATAAATTATCAATTTTCAATGGCCAATTATCAATTAATGTTCAATTTTTAAATTATCAATTATCAAAAATCCGCAGCGTTTGATAATTAGAGTATTTGATAATTAATTGAACATTGATCATTGAGAATTGAAAATTAGCCAAAGCTGATTTTCCAGTTGGGTTAGAAATATCTGTTGAATTATCTTTCATCGACGTTTGTGCTATAATTCCCCCGTGATTCTCTTCCAAAACGTCAGCAAAAATTATACTAAGGGAACCTCCGCGTTGGACGACATAAACCTCGAAATACAAACCGGTGAATTCGTTTCAATTGTAGGACAGAGTGGTGCGGGAAAAAGTACGTTACTGCGCTTATTGTTTGCCGAGGAATTTCCCACGAATGGTTCGGTGATTATCGATGGTTGGGATATTACATCTATAAAACCTTGGCAAATTCCGCACCTACGCCGTCAGATTGGCGTTGTGTTTCAGGATTTCAAACTGATTACCGATAAGACGGCTTTTGAGAATGTCGCTTTTGCGATGGAAGTCACCGGTGAAGATACACGAGATATAAAAAGAACGGTTCCCCAATTATTAAAACTTGTGAACCTTTCCGATAAAACTGAAAACTATCCTTGGCAAATGTCCGGTGGTGAACAGCAACGTGTTGCTCTCGCGCGAGCATTGGCTTTCAAGCCACAGATTATTTTAGCTGACGAACCGACAGGTAATCTCGACGCATTACACGCGTGGGATATTATTCAGTTGCTTCTTAAAATTAATAAATTGGGCACGACGATCTTGCTCGCTTCACATGATGAAGCGATTGTTAACGCCGTGAAAAAACGCGTCGTGACATTAGATAAGGGAAAAGTTGTTCGTGATCAAAAAACAGGGAGATACGCACTATGAAAATGCAAGCACTGGGTCGGGCAATTAAATCCGGCGCAACCCATTTTTGGCGCAATATCTGGTTGTCGTTGGCGGCAACGGGGGTAATGGTTCTCACATTGGCGATGCTCGCGTTAATAATGGTTGTGTCTGTTCTTGGACAAAACATTCTTAGTGGGATTGAGTCTAAGGTGGATATAACCGTATTTATGGCGGAAGATTCGGCGGAAGCGGCAATTATGGCCGTGAAAAACGATATCGAGGGTTTAAAGCAGGTTTCCGAGGTTGTATATGTGTCAAAAGAAAAATCGCTTTCCGCTTTTCAAGAAAAGCATAAAAATAATCCGCGTATTGCTCAAGCTTTAACGGAGCTTGGTAGTAATCCAATGCAGGCGGCACTGGTGGTGAAGGCGGAAAATATTGAAGCCTATAACGCGATTAATGAATCTCTAAAAAGTCCCAAATATCAACGCTTGATTGCGCGGGTTACCTATGAAGACAATAGTGAAATTATTACGCGATTGTCGGCTGTAATTAAAACGGCGCGAAAGGTTGGGATGGCTATCACTCTCGCGTTGGCGGTAATCGCGGTGCTTGTCACATTCAACACGATTCGTTTGGCTATTTACGGTTACCATCGGGAAATTGAAATTATGACGTTGGTTGGGGCCTCACCATGGTTTATTAAGGGGCCGTTCGTAATTGAAGGGATAATTTCCGGGTTTGTGGCTTCCTTTTTTACTATTCTTCTGCTTTACCCATTTCTACGGATAGTCTCGCCCGGTGTAGGCGCGTTTTTTGTGGATAATCAATTCAGTATCTATCAGTGGGCGAACGATAATTTTGTGATGGTGATCGCATTGGTGGGTAGCGCGGGAATTTTGCTTGGCGCGATCAGTAGTATCATTGCTGTCCAACGCTATCTGAAGGCGCAGTAAAAAATATATCGAGATTTTATATCGTTGCTTTCCGCAACGAGAAATCTAATTTTACGACCTTAACTTTCTTCGCTTTTGGCACGAAGATTTTTTTACTGGTTGTTTCGTAGCCTCTTCTGGAACAAAATACGGTATAATTTCCCGGTTGTAAAAGAATAAAGAATAAACCGGAATTGTCGGTAATACGTACCTGGACAAATCTGTCTCCGGAAGCGACGCGAATCGTTGCTATGTCTAAAGGTTGACCGGTAGAAGCGTCAACAACAGTGCCTGTTTGTTTTCGACGTCTCAACATTTGAATTGTTTTGTAACCAAAAACGATAACATAAAGACATTCAAAAATAATGTTGAGTGTCGAGGGTTCATTAACCAAAAAATATGTATTAAGGAACACACCCAGAATCAAAAAAGGAAAGCTGTTTATATCAAGCCATTCTATGAATTTGGAATACGAGTGTATTATAAAATGCTGGAATGGTGTTCTTTTGTTTTCACGATCCATGAGAACAAACATACGTGGCAAAACCTTACTTTCAGTCTCGTTTTTGATTGGTTGATCAACCATTGAGATTCATATTAGAGCGTTTAAAGTTAATTAATCCGGAACGATATATAAATTCACCGGATTGCATTGCAAACATTGGTTCTTCAACGGAAGGGAAAATATAGCCCGGTTTTTGAACCACGAACTTGTATTCACCTTGTTGCAATAAATCACCGGCATTTCCCGTTTTAGAATCACTTATCCATGTGGCACGAACTTTTCCGTCGGGTGAAAAAATATTGATAATAGCTCCGCCAACAGGTTTGCCTGTTACGGCGTCGATGACTTTTACCCAGTGCTCGGGACGCCGACGGTCTGTTACAAAAATGGCCGAAGAAATACTAAATAATGAAAAGGCAATCGGTATCATACCAACAACAGGGATCGCCATTACAATCGCCTTTATTCCCTTACCCAGAATAGTTTTGCTACAAGCCGCGATGGCGCCGGAACCGGAACTGTTAAAATCATCATCCGTATTAAAAGAGGTTGTGGTTGAAGTTGTGGGAGAACCGGATGGCTCCGGGGACGGCTCGGCTGTTGCACTTGGAGTAAGTGTAGATAGTGGTTCAACCACAGGAGAAGGAGAAGGGGTGGGGGTGGCTAAAATGTCCCGGCAAACTACAACCTTTCTCTCTTTTTCATATTTACCCGTAACATCATACCCGACGCTATTTGCCTCAAAGGTTGTTCGAATGATAAAAGATGAACAAATATTGGTGCCCCCAGCGCGCCCTTCTTTTTCAAAATCCAGAGGAATTTTGACGTCAAATTCTTGAAGATGCGTTTGATCGATGGGGTTGATGTGTTGGATAATCGTGGGATCGATAGTTTTGTCTTTTGATGTGGTAATAATTTGTGTTCGTAACCCACTCTTAAAAAACTCATGATAAATTGATTCATTAAGCTCAATTCGCATATTTAATATTTGGCCGTAATTGGAGTTTATATTGCCAATGGGCTCTGTTTCGGATTTTTCGAGGATTTTTATTGCCGAAAAAGCATCCATCCAGGTGGTAGCTCTTGCTTGTGGCGCGATTAAAATAGCAGTTGATATCAGTATTCCAAACCCTATTTTACCTATTTTCATGATATTATTGTACTAAACTTACTGTAAAGCGTCCAAATTAATACAAACGTAACTTTTGAGTACTTAGGACTTGGTAATTAATAAACGCTTCATCTTATGTTCAATCCATCTCCAAATACAACTGCTTCTCAATCAAAAATTTTTCAACGTACGTTAAGTACGTCTCAAAATTTTGTTCAATCAAAGACAGTCGTCTTTGAAGCGCATTGAACATAATATTAAAGCGTTTATTAATTACCAAGCCCTAATGAAATTAAATAAAAAAACTATCATATTAGTGTTGTTGGGATTCCTATTAATATTGATGGTTGGTTTTTTTGTACTAAAATTACGCGCCGTGTATGGAGATGTACAGGGAGCAGTTAGTGCAAAGAGTGAACTTCTGTCCGCTATTAATTCTAAAGATACAAAGCGTGTCAAAATAGCAATTATCACAACAAGGGAAGCCGTCACCAAGGTTGATGAGGATTTAAACATTTTTCGCTATTTTGCTTTTGTTCCAAGGGTAAAAAGGGAAATGAATACGGCAAAAGATGTAATCTTGCAAACAAACTATTTGCTGGATTCAGCCAGTCTGGCAATCAAAATTATTAATGAATCGGGGGTGGATGTTATATCGCCAAATATGGATGTGACGAGCGCGGAAGCGTTGAAAAAAATTGATACCGCTCTTGTAAACAATAAATCGGATATGCAAAAATTGTTGGAGCGCGGGGATAAAATTATTGTTAATAAAGTCGCGAGTAGCAGTTTTCGGCAAATCAGATCCCTACACGAACAAATTACGGGTTATTCAAAAATAGCTCAACAGGTGGAAAGATTGATTATAACCACAGAAGATGGTACGGCTACTCTTTTGGGTTTACGCGGTGAAAAAAAATACTTATTAATGTTTGAAAACAGTGATGAGCTTCGTCCTGGTGGTGGCTTGATTTCAACTTATGGTTTAATCACTCTAAAAGACGGACAAACATCCAATCTTTTCATCGACCATGTTCAAAATTTGAAACTTTTTTATACTACGCCGATTGAACTTAATCCCGACCCAATTCAGCAAACAATGCGACACCAGAAGAATTTATATATTTACGATGCCAATTGGTTGGGAGATCCCAACGAATGGTTGGACAAAATTTTTCGTTCTTGGAATGCCCAAAAACCGCTTGTCGATGGGATAATAGTAATGAGTACGAAGATATTGGAAGATGTTGTACGGCGATACGAACCGCTTCGATTGCCTGGAACAAATGAAGAATTTCGCGCGGATGACATAGTCGCTTCCTTGGATTACAACCTTGATGTACAGCATGGTCTTTATGATGTTAGTAAATATAAGGTTTTGGGCCCCCTGGTCGACGAATTGCTGAAAAATATTAAGTCTTCAAAGCCTACGCAACTTAAAGAAATTTTAGTGAACGCGAAAAAACGTTTTCAATCACGCGATCTTTTATTTTATACAAAGGATGAAATTGTAAATGATGCGTTAAAAAACAATGGCATTCAAAACGAAATCACTGTGCCGGCCGGTGACGAGTTTTACGCGCTGGGGGCTAACTTGGGAAGCGGTAAGGCCGATGGACGAATGAAACGCTCGCTTGCGATGCGCGTTTATGCTCAAGAAATTTATCCGGCAACTTCGGCTACAATTACGCAAGATTACACCGCGGGTGTTGATGATTTTCGTGCCAGTGGATATTATGGATATCTCCGTTTCTTTTTACCTCTTGGAAGCAAGCTTGGTGCTTTTGATAATTTTAACTTGGTCGAAGATGAAAATATAATAGAGGCAGGGCGACAGGTTTACGGTAACTATTTCAGTGTTGCCACGGGAACAAAAAAAGAC
Organism: bacterium; assembly: GCA_030647555.1. Lineage (NCBI taxonomy): Bacteria > bacterium. Next base: position 9,480 of record JAUSJG010000004.1, read on the forward strand.
GTCGCGATTACATACGCGTTGGCCGAGAGCGTTGCCAAGCAAATTAAAGCTGGAAATTATTCGTTAACTCTGCGCAAGCAAGGTGGCGTAGAAATGCCGTTTGAGGTGAAAATAAATATTCCCGATAGTTGGAAAAATCCGGTAATTACGACATCCGACGGAACAACCGAATTTACAAAAAACCAAAGCACGGTCACATGGAAGGGGATATTAACAAAGGATATGCAAATCGAAATTAAAAAATAGGGCAGTAACGTTTCCCTCCCTTATTCAGGTTGCACACGCTTCGGCGGTGTTACTCTGATGAGCAAAGGGCGAGGGTGGGTTTTGTGAGAAAGTTTGCCATGTCTGGACGTAAAATCCAAAAAAGAGTAGTTTCAATAAACATTTTCCGGGATCGTCTAATGGCAGGACACGAGACTCTGAATCTCGTAATCTTGGTTCGAGTCCAAGTCCCGGAGCCACGTAAAGAAAATTGCAAAGCAATTTTCCACGTGGCAGGCCGCCACGCAGACTGCTACGTGGTTTACTTTACGTGAGCCGCGTAGGGACGTGAGCGCGATGCGCTTTTACGTCCTTTACGCGATCAAATAGTTTGAAATATCGCTGATTTGTATAGTTTTTTGGAATCAGATAAAATATGATCACGATGAAACCAAAAAGTAAAACAAAGCAAGATGCTGTAAAGGCAGATGATAATCAGAAATATTTTATTGCGATAAATCAGGAACTCAATTCTATTAGAAGCGAAATGGCAACGAAGGTTGAGTTAAGGGATATGGAAGAAAGAATTTTCCAGCACTTTGACGTTTCTGTGGAAAAAATTGAATCATCACTGCGCGGTGCAAATTCAGATCACATATCATTGCTTGATGAAAAGAAAAACGATCACGAGGTTCGAATTACAACACTAGAAGTCCGTGCGGGGCTACGCTCCATATAGCATTTAGTTCGGAGCGAATACAAAACCGTTATCGTTCAACATTTCGGGGCAATCTAGTAAAAAGTAATCCTGTGTTTCACTTGTTTATCAGGTGTTTTGTGTTGGATTTGGCCTAAAAACGTCACTTGAATTTTCTAAAAGAGTAGTAAATGGTAGACTAATGGTACCCATGCAAGACAAAACGGAGATAGAGAACCTGACACAGGAAATAAAAAAACTAAGTGCTAATTTTAACTGGCGTAGTTCATTTATCCACGGAATAGTGAGCGGTTTTGGTACAGCCATTGGTGCCGGCTTGTTGGTGGCTTTAGTCATATTACTATTAGGACAGCTAACCAATATGCCAATACTGGGACAACTCTTTAAATTCTTGGTTGGAAACTTGTCGGGCATAAAGTGAAAATCGTGTTACTGTTATGTAACAATTAAGATAAGATTTAGTTTAAAAAGGAGGTGAGAAAATATGGCGACTATCATAAATAATCCACCAGCTAATGATAATTCAGGTGGACCCATCGGTATAATTATCGGGATTATCGTCCTGATTGTTCTAGGATATCTCGGATACGTGTATGGGCTTCCTGCGGTAAGACAAAAGGGAACTCCGCAGATTAATGTACCAAGTAAAATTGATGTAAACGTTAATCAAACTAAATAACATACGATGAACGTATGTGCTAAAGGAGGTGAAAAATATGGGAATTATTGAAATCATTGCAATTGTGTTAATAGTCATGTGGCTTGGTGGATTTGCGCTTCAGATAGGCGGAGGACTTATTCATATCTTGCTCGTCATAGCGATAATTGTATTCTTATTGCGATTTATTAGAGGAAAATCTTGAAGCGTTTATTAATTACCAAGCCCTAAGGCGACTGACGTAAATAACCTATCCATCTTATGTCCACTACATCTCTGACTACAAACACTACTCGGTCACGAAATCCCTCAACGTACTTACAGTACGCTTCAAGATTTCGTTCGGTCGCAGTATTCGTATTCAGAGCGTATTGAACAGAATATGGACAGGTTATTTACGTCAGTCGCCTAAGGATGAACGCTGATCAACACACGTCGCATAGGACAGTCGCAGTCTTTGGGGCCGGTATTGCAGGTTTAAGTACAGCCCATGAGTTTGCTCGAAGGGGATATAAGGTATCTGTGTATGAAGTAAATCCAGATGCAGGTGGATTTTTTCGCAGTGCTCGGATGCCCACAGATGATCATATGCCTTCCGAGTACTCATGGCATGGCATTGGGCCTTGGTATCACAATGTATTTGATCTCATGAAACAGATTCCGTTTGACGAGACGGGGAGCATGTATGACAAGGCATTATCTCGACCGATTGCTTTTGGATTAGTTTCAGATAAAGGAAAAGCGGCATTTGATGATACGCTTTTTTTGAATGTGAAGAATATGTTTCGTATGTCATGGCTAGATGTTGTTCTGGGAGGTTGGTTGATGATGAAAACTTGGACAGCTAATCGTAGAACTGTTGAGCAGTACGCTACATGTAATGCGGCTCAAGCATGGAGACCTTTGTTACGTGATCGCGCTTGGAAGGCCTGGAGATCTTCTTTTGGTCCTTGGGTTGGTTCTGATTGGAAAAATGTATCTCTCCATACGGCTGGGCAATTTTTTCGTAAACAATTAATAATGAAACCATCCCATTTTCATAAAGCTGATGAGCAAGGCCCGGCGTGGTGGCATGGATCACGGGATGGATGGCTTCTTCTGCGTGGACCAAGCAGTGAATATTGGTTTGATAGATGGGTTGCATATCTTAAAACAAATGGTGTTGAATTTTTTTGGGAAAAGGCGTTAGAAAAATTAGATTTTGATGGGGAAAAAATACTAGTTGCACATTTAGAATCCGGAGATGTTGTGCGATCCGATGTGTATGTTCTAGCAACAAATCCGTTCGCCGCTGCAGATATTTTGGAACGTACACCTGATCTTGAAAAGCAGGATCAGTTACGTCTACTTCGTCCGCTTGTGCAAGATGGTCCACATATTCAAGTATCTTTGCGCATCGCCTTCTCGGAGAAAATAGCATGGCCCAAAGAGCGGATGGCAGTTATAGTCGCCGATTCTGAATTTAATTTGACGCTGTTCGCAGAGGAACAGGCTTGGGACTCCCAAGTGTCTTTGGGTAATAGTATTAAGTCTTTGTGGACGGTTACGGCTTGTGTAAGCTCTGTTCCGGGTCCACTCTTTGGTCTGCCACTTTCTAAATGTACGAAGGAGCAATTTATTGAAGAAGTAAAAGAGCAATTATTTCGTTGTGAAGGGATAAACACATTAATTCAAAAACATAATCGCGGTAGAGAGTTAAAGGATTTTCCCATTGTAAAAATAGAAGTTTGGCATGAATGGTTATTTTCTTCCCAGGGGATTACATCTCCTCAGCCGAAATGGGTAAATACAACAAATACACAACAATATTTACCTACCCAAGCAACGCCTGTTTTAAATCTTGTGTTAGCGGGCGCACACACTAAAACACAGGTTGATGTGTGGAGTATTGAAGCTGCCGTAGAAAGCGGTCGGCGTGCGGCTCAAGTAATTATTCCTGATGTGAAAGTTGTACCTCAATATAAACCGATATGGTTGCGTATGATCAGTGCTCTTGACGATGTTTTATTTGCTGTTAAAGGACCTCATATACTGAATGTTCTTGGGTGTTTTTTGATTATTATCGTTGTTGCTTTGATTTTTGTGAATTTGAGAAGATAACCAGGTTCTCACTTCCTCTTAACTCCTGCGGGTTAAAGTTTGGAATATAAATAAACTCGTTCTGTCTCTGAAAAACAGTTCTAACGTCGTTCACGATGTGGAGCACTTAAAACAGGTTCTAAACGCGACCATTACCTATCGCTAGAAAAATTAAAATAAGAGCATTGCGCCCTTATTTTAATCCATATTTGTATAAATTTTGCCTTACATTGTTACGTTTACGTCTGGTTGCTCCTTAGTCAGTCGTTTTATGTTCAATATCAAATAAAAATTAATACATAGATCAATTAATAAAATGACCAAAACAGAAAATTGAGCGCTAATAATAAATGTGAACAAACTTTCTAAAACAAAAAATACCATTTGAGCGATAAGACACTTAACTATCAAGTTGGCAGATTTTAGCATAATTTCGTTTAGTTTAATACCAATATATATATATAGAATTCCAAAAATTAGACCAATGATTCCAACTAATCCCAAAATTAAGTTACCTTGAAAAGTTTTAAATAAATTTATTATATTATAAACTTCATACATACCAATAATCAAAAAGAACCCTTTTAATGATTTTGTTGTTTCTAGAGTAATTTTTAGCATTTAAGTTTAAATATAATTAATACTACTAGACTAGCATTAGTGTAAAAAAGTGTATAGCATTACGAAACAATTGAACCCGTAAATAAAAATGCTATAATTTGATAGATGAAAAAAGCGATACCAATAATTATCATCGTTCTTACAAGTTTCTACTTGATTTATGATATTTTGCTTCTTGGGCACAATCGTGATGATATTTTTGTAGTTTATTTTTTTGAGGCAATAATTTTTGGTGTATTCTGTGTTTTGAAAATGAGAAAGACGATAAAGTATGACTTAATCTCAAGTGAAAATAGATCTGACAGTATAAGCAAATCAAAAGAGTATCAAGCAAAACTAAGAACCTCTGATGGTGTTGTTGGACTACTTACGTCTATTTATTTCTGTGTTCTTGCCGCTTTTTTTGTGTTGACTTATGTTTTTGTAAGTGAAGGAATATTTGAAATACAAATTAATTTTACCAACATATTACAACTATTGGTTATTCTTTTACTGGGACAATCCGTAGTTTACGTATCTGATTATATTATAGGCAATGATTACAAAAATGCAGATATAGAAAAATTATTTAGCCTTCCTTACTATAGGTTGATTATTTTGAGTCTTGTAATTATTTTAGGCTCTTTCTTTGGTTTTCCTGTAGTAGTTTTGATTATAATGAAATTGGCATTTGAAATTTGGTATAGCATCTTTGAAAAATCGAAAAATAAATTCTAGAGCCCTTGCTCGTATTCAGTCCATGAGAAGAAAAATGAGCAAAATAAATGTTTTGTTAAAACCAAGTCGTTTTTGATTTCTTTGTCCGAATCATCTTTGATTTCAAATACAGTGTCGTGGTAACGCAGCCCATTATCGCTTGTTTATCTTCTCGCTTCCCAGTCATGAGTATATGTTTGGCGTAGTCGCAAATATCAACGTTCGTTGCTTCGAATGAACTGTCGCTTTGTTTTAGTACACTTTCCATGAATCCTCAGTAGCGAATCAGATCTTCTGTAAACCGATTTTCAACCACCAGTTTATCAATATTCACTTTGTCGATTAGGTGGCTGTATTTTTTGTGCATCCGGGAAGCAAGCCACCTTCGTGGCTTGTGACGACATTGTTTTGTCCGCAAAGCGGACACAAAATTATTGATGAGCTTGTGTCCCTAAATTGCCACAAGCAATTCATGAACACTTCGCTCGGATTTGATGGCCGGAGCGATGTTTTTGTTTGCCCAACAGGGCAAGGCAAAAACCCCGCCATGCCCATCATAGTTTTACCGCGTCACGCCGTAGCTTTATGCGGAGGGTGAGCGGAGTGGAGAGGCCGGGGTCGAGGAAATTTTCGTCCGTCCTCGTTTCTTGCCCCGTAGCATCCCGCAAAAGCGGGATTGCTTCTGGGGTTCCGCCACCGAATTTCGTGCCAACGAAGTCGGTGCGTTGCCTACGATTCCAAAATCCTCATCAAGCCTGATTCAAAATTCTTGTATCGATTTTCTTGTTCATCTTTCGAAATAGCCATTTTCTGGTTGCGTGCCGGATAAAGAGATGAGATAATATTAATATGGATTTTCTAGATTTTTTGCGACAGTTTAGAATTGGGCCGTTTGCAATTTTTGATACCGCGCTTGCGTATGTGGGTATTTTTCTTGTGGCACCGCTTCTGACTAAATTATTTTCTCGACTTCATCTCAATATTTCCAGAACTGCGTGGCTTTGGCTAACTTTGCCCATTGCGGTGATATTCCATCTTGTGTTTCGCCAAAACACACCGTTCATGAAAATGTTTTTGGATCCCAATGGTTTTTACATGGTAAAAATTATACTTTTGTTTATGCTTTATATGGGCTTAAGAAATATTAGAACCAAAAAGCAGGTTAACGATTATTCAAGAGCTTAGTCTAATTTTTCGGAAAAACGGGATGAATCCGACATAAGACATGAAATTTTTTCGAATTAAATTTTTTGTTGGCACACTAGTTATTTTTTTGCTTCTGGGTTTTAGCTATCGCTACAGAGGAGATATGGTTCGTATTTTGCCACCGACAGGATTTCTAAACCAAGCACCCTGCCAAAAGCCGATCACATATTCTATCGCAAACATCGACCCGCGTTTCGGTTTAACGGAAGCGGAATTATTGAACATTGTGAAACAATCAGAAGAAATATGGGAATCGCCGATCAATAAACAGTTATTTGAATATTCACCCATGGGAAATTTAAAAATAAATCTCATCTACGACAATCGGCAGGGAGTCATAGACTCGTTGAGAAAAATAGGAACATCTATCAGCGACGACCAGTCTGCATATAACATAATAAAAACTAAGTACGATTCACTTGTTGTCTCGTACGACAAAGCAAAAGCGCAACTGGAAGTCTTAATCGCGACCTATAACGCAGACAAAAGTGCTTATGAGAGCGACGTTATTTATTGGAACAGTCGAGGTGGGGCACCAAAAGCGGAACATGACGCGCTGGAGCAGAGAAGAGTTGCTTTGAATAATCAAGTTGCAAAAATTAATCAAACCGAAGACTCTTTCAATGGAATAGTTGAAAACATTAATTCAACAAGAACAGAACTCAACAAATTGGCTGCCACGCTGAATATTCAGGTAAACACATACAACAACGTTGGTTCATCAAACGGCAAGGAATTTGGTGAGGGTGAATACGTAAAAGACGCAAGCGGAACGGCAATTAATATTTTCCAATTTGACGATAAGAATCAGCTTGAGATAGTTCTCGCTCATGAACTTGGACACGCGCTGGGACTGGCGCACGTTGATAATTCCAAAGCCATTATGTTTTACCTGATCAACAAGAGTATAGAAAAAAAATTAACAAAAGAAGATCTCGCAGCACTGGTAAAAGTGTGCGGGGGTAAGTAGAAAAGGAAAAGGTTAGTGATACGGAAGTATTTGTGGAGTAGATAAATAAAAAAATATTAAGTCCGGCCGTTTAAGTAATCATTTGCATTATTTTATAGTTTTGTTATGGTGCGTCAGTAGCTAGCCATTGTGGCGAGCGTGTTCGTTTCAACTGAAAAGGAGAAGGGCGATGCCGAGGATTCCCGAGCGTGTGGCGAGTCATGAATTTCATTTCGATCTTATTATGGCCGGTTTTGTCCGTGTGCACAGTGGTAAGGTTCGAGATACTTACTGGCGTCCTGGTGCGGATTGGCTTTTGGTGGTGGCCACCGACCGCGTCAGTATTTTTGACTTGGTTATGCCGTTCACAATGGATAGGAAGGGCGAATTCCTAGTGGCGTACACAGTGTTGTGTTTGACGGAGATTTTGAAAAACATCGACCACCACTTACTGGCTTACGGGAACAGTATCGACAAGTATCTTAATTCCGTGAAGTTGCGGGATAATATCGGTCTGCAGAAACGGGCAATCGTGGTGAGGAAGGAACAAGTGATTCTCATTGAATGTGTTGTCCGGGGGTATCTCACCGGATCGGGTTGGAAGGAGTATCAACTAGCCGGAGAGGTCTGTGGAAATAAGCTTCCAGACGGATTGTTTGATGGCGCACGTTTGCCCGAACCTATTTTCACGCCGACAATCAAGGCGGCGGAAGGGCATGATGACCCGCTTAATGTCCGAGATGTGGATCCGGAACTGGCGCGACGCTCGATTGAAGCGTACAAGCAAGGTGCGAAGTACGCATTGACGCGCGGAATTATTATCGCGGACACCAAATTTGAATGGTCAAAGAAACTTCTTGTCGATGAAGTCCTGACGCCCGATTCCAGCCGATTCTGTTTGGAAGAAGAGTGGAAGGCGTGTTCAGCATTACGCCAGTCTCCTCCATCCTATGACAAGCAACTCATTCGTAATTGGGGTCTGCAGGTCGAAACGCCATGGGGCAAATTGGACAGCTTGGATCCGGAACAGGAGGGACTTGATCCTGTGATTAAGGAAGCCCAGTACGCCTTTATTGGCCAACTTCAGATTCCCGCGGAAATTCTACAGCTTACCGGTGTCCGTTACGAGACGATTCTGAGTCGTTTGAGTGGACACTCACTCCCAGAATTTCAACAGAAATACATGGGAATACGTTAACCGCTTAGTAGCAGTTGATGACCCGCCACCGTCCAGCGCGACGGTGTTTTTTAATTACCAAACCCTAAAGTGGTATAGTGATTGTATAAATAATTATTTATTAGAATGTTTAAAAAATCTATTATAATTTTTGGCTTTGCCTTGCTTTTTAATTGGTTTTGGGAAATTGCGCACAGCGTGCTGTATGTTAATTATCAAGGTGGAGCGATTACTTCATTTGTTTTATTTCGGGCGGCGCTTGTTGACGCGGTAATAATTCTTTTTTTGATTTTCATTGCCGAGATATTCAAATTGAATAAAACGTTATTTATTGTTGGTGGTGGCTTACTTGTCGCCATCGTCATTGAAATTTGGGCGATGCACATCCACCAGCGGACATACAATGCATTGATGCCGATTATTCCTATTATCAAAACAGGTTTAACGCCGACGATTCAACTTGCTGTCACGGGATTAATTACCCTTAAGCTGGCTGTTAAAAATCATATCTGATGCAGTTTTAATTTATTAAAAAGTATGTTCTAATTGACTAGACATGGACATCAAACAACAATTCACAACAGTCACACGTTTCTCAAAGTTTGTGGCGTTAACTATGCTTGTTTTGTTACCGTTTGTTGGTTTTTATATTGGGGTGAAGTTTAAAGCATCTGTGACAAACACCAGCGCGCCTATTATTGTGTCGCCAACTATTACCCCCAAAGTTTCTTCATTACCAATAGCAAGTCCAAAAGAACAAAAGCCGGTAGAGTGCACCCAAGAGGCAAAAGTTTGCCCTGATGGTTCTGCTGTCGGTCGCACTGGCCCAAACTGTGAATTTTCAGTGTGTCCTTCGAGTAAAGATATTTTAAAAGATGATTTTATAGAATGGGCGGTTTATTCTTTTGGCAACGAATACAGTATTAACATTAAGGCCGATGGGAGTTTTCTTTTTGTTGATGAAATACCGGGGGGGGGCAGAAATCTGATTCAGGATGCCAAAGAGGTGTGATATCTAAACAGATGTACGCATCAATTATGGAATTTATAGTGTCGACGGGGTTTTTTGAGGCTGTTGACCAAGAGAGTGATAGTAATATGTGCGAGAGCGGGGAAAGTTTGCAGGTTAAAATGGGAATAAGGATGAACGCGCTATCATCAACATGTTTGGGGAATTTGGCGAAGCCTCAAAATGTTACTCAAGGAATAAAAAGAAACGAAAAAATTATCACGGACGTATATGAAAAACTAAAAAGTGCGATAGATTCAGTTCAAAAAAATGTTTGTAATTAGAAGATGAATTTTTAACTCATTCCGTAGTGGATTTTGAGAAACGAAAATTTTATCAATCACGGAGCGCGCAATTTTTTGAGGGAGGGACGAATCCTTATTTGAGGAATATTGTGTTTGAATCATTATTAGTATAATATATTTTAATGTCTTCTCATAAACATCCAGACGTCGTCGTAATTGGCGGGGGACCATCTGGTATGATGGCAGCCGGGCGGGCGGGAAAGCTCGGCCATTCAGTTTTGTTGTTGGAAAAAAATCTGTCTCTCGGCAGAAAATTATTACTTACCGGCGGTGGTCGCTGTAATATCACGAATCATAAACCAACCCCGCAATTAATGATCGAAAAATATAAAGGGAGTGAAAAATATTTGTATTCTGCTTTTGCACAGTTTGGCGTGGAGGACGCGATCGAATTATTTAACCGTCTTGGGGTGGAAACAAAAGAAGAGGCGGAAGGAAGGGTTTTTCCTACCTCCGATTCTTCGCGATCGGTTTTGCAAGCACTGGTTCGTTATATGCGAGAAGGAAACGTTTTGGTGCGCACTAACGCGGGTGTTGCGGAAATTAGTATCAATGATGAAACAAAACTTTTTCACATTAAAATGAAAGATGAAAGCGAAATTATCGCGAAAGCGTGCGTTGTCGCGACCGGGGGTGTCAGCCACAAGGAAACCGGGTCGACGGGGGATGGTTTTCGCTGGTTAAAACAACTTGGTCACAACATTATCGACAATAATATGGCGCTTGTTCCGGTGGCGTTAAAAGACGATTGGGCCAAAAAAATATCCGGCGTAACGCTGGAAGATATTAAACTGACCACTTTTCAAAACAATACAAAACAAAAGTCTCAAAAAGGAAAACTTTTATTTACGCATTTTGGCATTAGCGGACCGACAATTTTAAATATGAGCAAGGGAATTGGCGAGTTATTGCAATATGGCGATGTTGTGGTGATGTTGGATCTATTTCCGGGCACAGACCACGCGGAAGTGAAAAAAAGACTGCAAGAATTATTAGTTACAGAAAGCAACAAACAGCTAAAAAATACCTTAGCGCAATTGGTTCCACTTTCATTTGTTTCTGCCATCCTAGAACTCGGAAAGATTAGCGGTGATAAAGTAAATAACAGCGTAAGTCACGAAGAAAGATTAAAAATTGTGGCGCTCACCAAGGCGATTCCACTTAACGTAAGTGGGTTGCTTGGGGCAAGCAAAGCGATTGTTTCATCAGGTGGCGTTGATCCAAAAGAAGTAGATTTTAAAACTATGGAGTCAAGGATTGTCCCAAATTTGTTTGTCACCGGTGATGTGTTAAATATTGATCGGCCATCCGGCGGGTATAGTCTACAACTTTGCTGGACAACCGGCTTTGTGGCGGGAAGCAATATATTGAAAATCAATATGTGATTTTTCCGTTCGTGATATGATTATCGCATGGGAATGGAAGGAATTAAAATAAACGTTGCTGAGGCAAATATTCAGGATCATGAACAAACAGGTGTTCAAGAAAAAAAGACCACAGAAGCGCCAGTTGAAGATTCGGGCATAAAAATTGAAAAGGAGTTGAGGTCTGGATTATTACCGGAGGCATTAAGGGAATCGTGGAAAATCGTTGATCCTGAATCGCAAGAAGCGAAAATATTTCAAGAAGAGGCGGAAAAAATTGCCATCGCTCTGTATACACCGGTACCGGGTGAGGAACATTTGCCATATTATGAGTATCGACATCACGATTTCCAAAACAACCCTGTGCGTTTTTTGCTGTCAAAGGACGAATCGCCAAACGCTTGGTTTGTGGACAAGAGTGATCCGCCAATAATTGTTTTATCGCAGGCGCTTTTTACCAAGAAAGACGAAAATGGCGAAGCGTATATTGAATCGCCCGACGATTTAGCGGCGATTATAGGCCACGAATTGACACACATGAAAATGCGAGAAGTGTATGGTGCTATCTCCAACTCCAAAGCGGAAGAAGGTTTTGCGTACTCTATGCCTCTTGTGTTAATGCGGGACCACGGAAAATCAATTGGCTTGAATCCGGAAAACGTGTTTCGTAAAAAAGGTGGCGGGGTGGGCGTCTATGAAAGACTCTGCAGAGAGCAAAAGAAAAATTTCGATTGGAATTCCTATTTTGATGTACATCCCGCTCCTGATAATATTCATTCGATAGTTTCCGATACATTGGCGTACCTTAAAAAAGAAAGAGGCACGTTGGAGCCCGATGTCCCGGCCGTTAAACCGTATGGTCGTGATAGCCGAATTATTCAATCGGTAACACGCGCGGAATTTCATTCTTTTGTTGAATCGCGACTAGAAAAGTTTCCTGGCTATGGGGAAGCCGATTTGTTACAGAAAGCAGAAATTCTTGATTCGATTTTGGGTGAAATGGGGTCGAATAAATATGATGTTCGCGTTGGTGATGTTGTTTCGGAAATTCGAAGATTACGGCCCCAAGTAAAAACTGCGGAGGACAAGCGGATAATCAGTCGCTTTGCGGATCGTGTATTAAAGATTGGCGAAGGTGGTGATATTAAATCAATGAAACGTCTTTACGGGGCGTTATGCAGTACTGTAAATCAAAAGTTTGAAAAAACTCCACTAGGAAGATTTAGAACAATTTCGCGTGAAATCAGAGAATTTATAAATGCCACGAATGATGGTTCAAATGCCGATATGTTGGCCACGGCCAGGAAATTTGTGGGTTTACTGGAGGATTCAAACGGAAACACAATCGAGCCGTTTTTGGACTCTCCATATGGTCGTTCTTTTTTGGCAGAATTGGCTTGGCCACAATTTGCATTTCCAAGTGAAGAAAAAATTGCGCGTGCCCGCAGAAGAGGAGAGGGAGTCCAAGTTGAGTGGGACTCGTTAAGAAAAATTGCGGGGGAAAAAGAAGAGGTGGCAAAAGCTTGCGCGTATTTGGGTTTGATAAGGGATCCGTTTATTCTGGCCGGTGCAATGAAACATGAAGAGCTTGCATTGAGAATAATTGGTAGCCGACTTGGGGCGAAACGGCAATTCGGTTCTATCGCGGAAATATCGTCCGGTCCAAATGATGGTCACAATAAACTTAATTCAATCCGGTTTGACGCGGATGGGCTTGCAATTGGTATTAGAAGTGAGTCAAGCGATTCCTTGATGGATAAATATGTAACCAAAGCGTTAGAAGAATGGATTGAGGGTGAATTTATTCGATCCTCTGATGATCCTGAAGCGCAACAAGAATTTATGGATAAGCTTTCGGCTGTTGAAATGATGGTATCCAAAAAACAACTGATTGGATTAGATTCCATGGAAAAGAATTTTCCGCTTTTTCTGCGTGTCAACGAGGCCTTATGGCAGGAAAGAACGGCAATTAATTTTTTTCTGAAGCGATTGAACGATCTGGGGCAAAACGGCACAATACTTGCGCGAGAGTTTTTTATGTCGGAGGTTGGGGAAAGAGTGATTCAGCAATCATTCGGTTCCTTTCCTGTTGTTGGTTATTCGACAAAAAATGAAATGGAGATGGACGAAAAGGGAGAATATCTTAATGCGAATCCTTACCTTGTTTTTATATCCAAGAGCGACAGTATTTTTTCGGCTACCGAGAAATATGAGTTATTTAATAAATATATTTTTACAAACAGAACCGGTGTTGAGGGTACGGAGTATGAAAATTTTCTAGTAGTCTGCAGTGAGCTCGATGATGAAAAGGCCAAATATTTTTGTGATTTTATAAGGCCGGTTCTTGCGGAAAACGGATTTGTTGATGATGTTGGTTCCTGGGGTGGATTAATAAAAAAAATGGGTCAAATGGGGAAAGATGACGCGTTCGGGTTGGAACAAGCTTATCTTTATAATAAATCGTTTGGTTGGTTGCAAGATAAAAATTGTCCGACCGTCCGACAGGCGGCAGATTTTCTTTCAATGGTACCGTCTGAATATATAAAAAATTCAACTTTTCAAATCTCGCTACAGGAGCAATTGCAGGAAAGATCCGGGCGTTTTGCGTCCAAAGAAATGTCCAAAATGAACTTAGATTCGGCAATTTCACTTTGGTATACGCTATCTCGGGCCGAGGTTATTTACCCCGATGTCGCGGATGCCATGCTTGCTAGTTTAATCGGAAGGATTGAGGCGCTTGGTTCCCAAGATGAAGTTCGTAAAATGTCATTAGCCGGCAAGCTTATGGAGGGTGGACACATTCAGGATCCGCAAATGCGAAAACAATTGATCGGAGTTTGGACAGAGAGTGTTCGTGAGCTAAATGGATTAGACGAAAATGAACGTGGGTACGTGGATTCCATAACCATGCTTGCAGACAACTTAAAGACCAACAAGCTGGATCGCGCGGAAATTCTTCAAACGTTGGCGAGTACTCTTCAGGCACAGGATGTTCTTTGCAGAAAATTGAGAAGTCGCGCTTATGAGGTAACCGGCGAATCGCTGACTTCTACAATAAATTATCAAATATTTACTGACGCAGGGATAAATATGATCAAAAAATCTACCGCTAATCGTACCGCAACGCTGGATTTTTTGATCGCTCCTTTAACAAAACAGTCGGTTGATGCCTATGTTGATCGTTGCGCGTATTCGTTGGAATTTACCGGTCTTTCGTCGGCCGGATCCGGCGGCGCGTTCTCGATCAGTTCAACATTAGAGGAAGATCAGGGTCAGAAAGAATATCGTGAGCAACTGGCGAAATCATCATTGCGCAAGTTTTATGAAAATTTTTGGGCGGCGCCGATCGATGGGCGGGCGATTCTTGCGCGGGAGTTGTTGATTTCCCCGGACGAATCGTTGGATACAGTAGATGCCGAAACGTTCGATTACGCCGTTTCGAAGGTGTTTTCGGGGGAAGATAAGAATGAGAAGGAAGCCCGGATATTTTTACGTTCATATATTGACGCCCTCCCAAAATATCAACAGCATCTTTGTCTAGGTGCTATAATGTCTGCCGCCGAACGTCGTGGAAAAGGTGAAGTGAGAATGGGGGAAGCACTCGCGTATTTTTTGGAAAACATGGGTCCGGCGGAAACGAAGTTTGGGCAGGCCGCGCAAAGCCATCCGCAGGTTCCGGAAGATATTCGGACTGACTTGCGGCGTCTGAAATTTCGCGCCGGAGAGCCGATGCGGTGGGACATCACTCAATGGGTGGAAGAAACGAGAGATGATTTGGAACAAAATTATTTAAATGAAACAGGTAATGCCGCAACAATAACGCATATTGGCGACATGATTGGCTCGGGTTCGATTAATGTGGTGGTGGATTTGGATATGTCGGATGGAAATTCCTACGTTCTTTCTTTACTAAGGCCAAATGTCGAAGCAAAAGGACATTCGGGCTTCGAAACAATGCGGAGAATGGCTGACAATTTAAGCGTTCAGAATGATTCACGTGACGCGGTTCAAACGGTTCGTGAACTGATCGATCAGGCAAACGATCGATTGGTAATTGAGGTTGATTGCGGGTTAGCCAAGCAGCAATACTCAAACGCGAAGCAACTTTACGCCGGCACATCCGTTGTTATGGATGGAGAAAAATTTGAGTTTGATTCGGCGGATGTTGTTGTGGCAGGAAAAAAATATTTTATGATGCAAAAAATGCAGGGTCAGCATTATATTGAATTGCCGGAAACAACCGATGTTGAGCGCCAAGCAAAAAAGAAGATAGCACAGGCAATTCTGACTGTGGAGCTTAATAATAAATTAAGGGGTAAGTTTGATCCCGACAGGCACGGTGGAAATGTTCGTGTGTCAGAGGATTTGCATAAGATTTCCCATTTTGATTTTAAGTCTATGGCGGTCAATGAGTGGGCGGATGAGGGACTGAAGGAGTTTGCGAACCTACTGATTGGAGCGTTAACGGAAGAAAAAACCGCTGAGGAATTTTTTAATGATTTGGTTGATCAGGAACGCGTTATCAGGGAAGAGTACGCGGCGTCGGGAAGAAGTTTGGATCCGTTTGTCGCTGAAGTTTCAAAGGGGCTTCTGACCGATGGCGAATATGCCCAAATGCTTGATAAGGAAGATTTAATGCGCGTTGTGGTATCCGCGTTGCTTGCAGGGATTCATCCGGTTTTGAAAGAATCGTTATTGGATGCCGTTGAAGATCGTATCCCGGAACCGTTTAAGGGCGTATATTTTGAGCGAATTCGCCCGGAACTAGAGACCGCTTTGGAAACGGGCGAATTGACGCAAAATCTCTCTGATTTTTTACCTTATCGTGGAGGTAATGACGCGTTAATCAAAATCAATAGGTCATTCCCCTAAGTGGTAATGCGACCAATTTTGCAGTGTGAATATTGCGGATTGATATGTGATATATTTATCGTATGATCAAATATCAATTTTGCCCAAAGTGTGGTGGGGGTCTTAAGCCCAAGAATACGTCTTTATTGGTGTGTGGGGTTTGTAGTTTTTATTTCTACCAAAATCCAAAACCAACCGCGAGTGCGTTGATTGTCAAAGAAGGTAAAGTTTTATTGGGAAAACGTACGATTGAGCCGTCCAAGGGAAAATGGAACGTGCCGGGCGGTTTTCTTGATTTGGGGGAAGATCCAAAAGTCGGTGCCAAAAGGGAAGCGTTGGAAGAAACGGGGTTGGTTGTGGAAATCAGGGAATTTGTTGGGATTTATATGGATGTGTATGGGCCAACAAAAGAATCAACGTTAAATATTGCGTATTTGGCAAAAGTGGTCGGCGGGGAAGAAAAAATGAATGATGATCTAACCGAATTAAAATGGTTCGCACCCGAGGAGTTGCCAAAAGAAATGGCGTTTGAGAACAACGCCAAAATGTTGGAGGCGTGGTTAGAAAAATAAAAAAATCCCCGGCGGATTTCGTCGAGGTTTGGTAACTAATTGTAAATGGCAATAATTTTCTTGCGTTTTTCCGGAAGCGGTTTTTGCATAACGAGCTCAAAAATTTTGTGTTCGTGGGGGATTGGGGTGTTGTCGATACGTTGAACAATCTTAAAACGTACAGGTCTAAGATCCTTCAAATTGATGAGAATTTCCTGTGCGGATTGTTCGAAATCCACTTTGCCGGTGTGGTCAATAATGGAGAGGTTGAAATGTACGAACAGATACCCGCAGGGTTTGAGTGCCCGCGATATTTCGGCAAGAATCTTAGTCTGATTGACGTAGTGCATCAAATTGATGCAAAAGAATGCGCCGACGGAGTTATCGTCAAACGAGAGCGCTTCGCCGTTTTGTTGGTCGAATTTTAGATTGGGATGGACTAATCTTGCGGCGATTGTTTCGTCCTGGGAACGGTCAATACCAATCGTCTTAAAGCCGTTTTCGGTAAACACGGCGACGTCGTGTCCTGCACCACAGCCAAGATCAACAATTAGATCGTCAAACTCACGCAAGCGAAGAAAATTGGCAAAATCCTCGGCATAGGTGCGGGGGTGGTTGTCCCAATGACGGCCGTTGCCATATTTGATATGCAAGTGAACGTTTTTCATCTCATATTCTCCGTAACAAAGAACAAGAAGAAAGAACGAGGAAGCAGTGCCAATGTATATAATTAAGTAATAAATGTCAATAATGGATTACCGTGATGGCATTGACGGTACAAAGCATACGCAGGGTGATATAATTCAATCATGAACAACACATATAATTGGTACGCACAGTTAATTAAACCAACATGGGCGCCACCGTCTTGGCTTTTTGGACCGGTTTGGTCGGTTTTATATGTTTTAATCGCGATTTCATACGGAGCGGTTGTTTGGCTGGCGCTACAGAAGAAAATCACTTGGTTGGTTGTTTTGCCGTTTGCGCTAAATTTGTTGTTTAATGTAATTTTTACGCCGATTCAGTTTGGTTTGCGGAGTAATGTTTTAGCCGCGGTTGATATTTTGCTTGTCCTGACAACGTTGGTTTGGGCAATGGTCGCCATTTATCCGCATTCGCGCTGGATTGCTTACGCGCAAATTCCGTATTTGTTGTGGGTTTGTTTCGCGACGGTATTGCAGTTGACGGTTACTTATTTGAATAAATAAATATATGACAATTTTTAAAGAATTTAAGTCGTTTTTGTTAAGAGGGAATGTCGTGGATCTGGCGGTTGGCGTCGTGATTGGCGCATCTTTTGGGTCTGTAGTTACCGCGCTTGTGGCGGATATCATGACACCATTTATTGCCGCTGTAGCTAAAGTTCCGGATTTTGGCGGGCTTGTTTTTACGATAAATGGCAGTAAGTTTATGTACGGGCATTTTATTAATACGGTAATTTCTTTTCTGTTGGTTGCTACGGCGATATTCTTCTTTGTGATTAAACCAATCAACCTTTTAGTTTCACGTGCGCGAAAAGAACCCCCGGCAGACCCGACAACAAAGAAGTGTTCGGAGTGTTTGAGCGAGATGCCTGTGCATGCAAAACGTTGTTCACATTGCGCGCAGGTAGTGATTTAAAATGCTCTGTAACCGCTTACAAGTTAAGGAAAAAATAAGAACATCGCGCCCACTTCCGATGTGGTGCTGAGGCACTTCATCGGAAGTGGTGTAGGTTAGTAGCGTCGTAACGACGTTACGCGAACCCAAACCACATCGAAGGAGATGCTGAAGCACCACCTTCGATGTGGCCACTATGGCTATTTCCTCAACCAGTGAGCGATAGCAGGATAAGAATTAAACTAGACATTTTTATAAATTTGGTCTATATTCAGGTCTGATTTTATTGTGTAATCAATCAAGTAAATGGCCAATGATAATGTGATAATTAGGTTTTCTGACGTGAGTTTCGGATATCAGGAACATCGCCCTCTTTTAGACGAGGTAAGCTTTTCCGTGCGCGAAGGAAACCGTATCGCTCTTATGGGGCAGAATGGTGCCGGAAAGAGTACTATTTTTAAACTTATTACAGGAGAAATTCAGCCAACCGAAGGACGGGTGCTAATGACGGATAATGGCACGTCTGTTGCGTTAGGGCGTCAAGTTATGCCTGATGAAGCTAAGGAATTAACGGTTCGCGAATATTTTCAAACCGCTTTTAGAGAAGAAAAGTATGATTTGGATAAACACATTAAAGAAGTTTTTGAGGTGGTTAATCTCTCGCAACCGCTCGACAAGAAAGTCGGTAAATTTTCCGGCGGTCAGCAAGCACGTCTGCTTTTAGCCCATGCCTTAATTCAAAACCCCGATATTTTATTGCTTGATGAACCAACCAATAATTTGGACCAACATGGCATCGATCATTTGATGACATTTTTAATGCTGTACGAAAAAACTTGTATTGTAATTTCTCACGATGCAGACTTTTTGAATGCATTTACCGACGGCGTGTTGTATCTCGACGCATTTACCAAAAAAATTGAACAATACACGGGAAACTATGGCGATGTGGTGGAACAAATTAAAGTACGTATTGAACGGGAAAACCAATTGAACGCGCGGATGCTGTTGCAAATCAAGGAAAAACGCGCGCAATCGGAAGTGTTTGCTCATAAGGGTGGAAAGATGCGTGGCGTTGCCAAACGAATGCGGGAGGCGGCTTCCGAGGCGGAAGAAAATATTGTTGAAGTGCGAGAGGAAGATCGCGCAATTAGACCCTTTAAAATTCCGACGCAAGAGTTTGAAATAGCTTTTAAAGGATTAATTATCGATTTTAACTCCATCACGGTTGTAAAAAATCACGAAGCGGTGGAAAAGGATATAAATCTGATTGTTAATCGCAAGACACACGTTTTAGTAACCGGTCCAAATGGAATTGGTAAAAGCACCTTGTTGGAAAAATTAAGCAAAGGATCTTCGCCTGCGGCCGAAATTCATCCCGACGTGCGGGTGGGTTATTACAAACAGGATTTTGGAAATTTAAACTATAATCAAAAGGCCTACGACGCCCTGGAAGAAGTAATGGAAGACAAGGATGAACATATTCTTCGTTCCACGGCGGCGGGGTTTTTGTTAGACGGCAAAGTGTTGGCGAGTGAAATTAAGTCTCTTTCCGAGGGTCAGAAAGGGTTATTATCGTTTTGTCGCTTGGCGTTGATGCGACCGGGGCTTTTGATTTTGGACGAACCGACCAATCATATCAATTTCCGTCATTTGCCGATAATTTCGCAGGCTCTGCACGAATACGAAGGGGCGATGGTTTTGGTGTCGCACATTCCGTCATTCGTCGAACAAATTCGTATCGACGAAACAATCGATCTGGGTAAACTTTAAAAAACCAGCTTGTCAATAGAAAATGTACATGTCTTGGCATGTGTTGTGTTAGAATGAATTATCATTAATTATTAATAATTAATTAAATGGTTACAATCGGAGAAAAAGTCGCTAATTTTACCGTTGATGCTTTTGTTGGCGGTAAGATTAAAAAGATATCGTTAAATGAATGTGAAGGAAGGTGGTTGGTACTTTTGTTTTATCCGGCGGATTTTACTTTTGTTTGTCCGACAGAACTGCAAGAGGCAGCGGAATTTTATGAAGAATTTAAGTCAAATAACGCAGAAGTAATGAGCGTCAGTACCGACACGGCCTACGCGCACAAGGCTTGGCACGACACATCGGAGGCGATCGGCAAAGTACAATATCCGATGCTGGCTGATCCAACGGGGGATCTATGCAGGCAGTTTGGGACATATATTCCAAAAGAAGGACTTTCGCTACGGGCATCATTTATTATTGATCCAAAAGGTGTTTTGAAGGCGGCGGACATGCATGACAATAGTATTGGACGCAACACGGCCGAAATTTTACGCAAACTGCAGGCATCAATCTTTGTCGCAAAAAGACCGGGGCTTGTTTGTCCGGCGAGTTGGCATCCCGGGGATAAAACATTAAAGTCGTCGGTGGATTTAGTGGGTAAAATTTAGTTATAATATTTTTATGAAAAACACAATTATCGTCGTAGCAGTTTTAGTCGTCATTGTCGGGGCGCTGGTTTTTTGGAGTAAATCCGGTAAGGAAGTGGCGGTGCGGGTTCTGGAAACACCTCCTGCAAGCCCATTGAGTACTGAAACACCATCTGTTATAGTTTCCTCTATGCTTACAACACAACCAGAGATTAAAGAAATTAATCAAAAAGTTAATGTCACACTGGAAACAAGTATGGGAAACATTGGTTTAGAATTAGACGGTACGGTTGCTCCGTTGACGGTCGGAAATTTTGTTACACTGGCAAAAAGCGGTTTTTACGATGGAACAGCTTTCCACCGAATTATCTCCAATTTTATGATTCAAGGCGGTGATCCGTTGTCGAAAGATCCAGCTAATCGCGCGATGCAGGGCACGGGCGATCCCGGCTATAAGTTTAAGGATGAATTTAATACTCTGAAATTGGTGCGTGGTTCATTGGCAATGGCGAACTCTGGGCCAAATACCAATGGCAGTCAGTTTTTCATTGTCACGGCCGTCAGTACGCCTTGGTTGGATGGAAAGCATACTAATTTTGGTAAAGTAACATCCGGAATGGACGTAATTGATAAAATTTCCGCGGTAGAACGCGACGGCAACGATAATCCGCTCGTGCCGGTGGTTGTAAAAAAAGTTTTAGTTACTGAATAAAAAGGAAATATGCGTATTCTCGTAACGGGTGGTACCGGATTTGTGGGATCAAATATCGTTAAAGAATTAAGCGGTAAGGGGCACGAAATTATTATTACCGGTTCGGATGCCGAGCAGGAAGTAAATAAAGATGTAGCGAAATATTTACAACCAGGACTAACAGGAATCGATTGGGAGGCATTAGGGAAGCTGGATTTGGTTTTTCACGAAGCGGCGATTAATAATACTTTACTGAATGATCGCACGGAAATGTTGCGTGGAAATTTGGAAGCATCGCGGGAGCTTTTTGAGCGCGTCGTTAATTCTGGTTGTAAAAGAATTGTTTACGCCTCCTCAACGGCCGTTTATGGAAATGTACCGGCGCCATTTAGAGAAGATGGTCCAATTGTTCCTTTGAATGTTTATGGCGAATCCAAAAAAATGCTGGATGAGTTTGCGATGGATTTTGCAGAAAAAAATCCGGATATTGTAGTTGTTGGTTTGCGTTATTGTAATGTTTACGGTCCGGGCGAGGGACACAAGGGCAAGAGGGCCAGTATGATTTATCAGTTGGCTCGACAGATGCAGAAGGGGCGACCGCGCCTATTTAAGGACGGAGAACAAAAACGTGATTGGATATATGTTGAAGATGTTGTCACAGCAAATTTGTTAGCTGTCAAAGCTCCTAAGAGTTGCGTGGTAAATTGCGGTTCCGGGAAGGCCTCTTCGTTTAATACAATTGTCGGGATACTTAATACATTATTGGGGACGGATTGGCAACCGGAGTATATTGAAAACCCACACATCGCTACGTATCAAAACTATACATATTGTGATATGACTTATGCCAAGAAGATGATTGGGTTTGTTCCGCAATTCGACATAGAAAGCGGATTGAAAAAATATTTCGCGGCGGGACTATTTAATTCTTAATCTATAATCAAATGAAAAAAGAAAAGAAAGAAATATTCGATAAAAATAAGCAGAGCGAGATTGAGTTTCCCATTATATTTCATCACGCGCCGGAAGGACCGACTCGCGAATATCGATTGGAACAACTCAATGAAATATTGCAAAAATATGCAAATAAAATAAACAAACGTGATCCGGTTGAACGGATTGAAGTAACAATTGAACAGCCAAAAAATCCGGTGGGAAAAATTACCGGTTATGGCGTTCGTTTGCACATCTTTTTGTTTTGTGGCGAATCGTATGTCGCCTCGGCCGGATCATTTGTCGCGCGCGCTCAACATTTGGGGCTGGAAAAAAATATCCGAGAAGCAGGTAAGGAAATTATTTTGCAAATAGAAAAACACCGCTCAAAACAGATAGGGCACAATTAGGCCTCGTCCATAAATAAATTCCCCAAGATTATGTTCAATGCGCTTTGAATACGAGTGTTTTGATTGAGTAAAACCTCGAGGCGTACTAGCAGTACGGTGAGAGGGTTTTACGATTGAGAAATACTTGCAGTCAAAGATGCAGTGAGCATAAGATGGGGAATTTATTTATGGACGAGGCCTTAGTGCCTAGGATTAGTCGATCGTAATTGGGAGTGGTAATGGTTCCGTTTTTTGAAAAACCCAGTTTACTAAAGACAGGCCACCATCAATTGTGATTGTTTCACCGGTAATATACGAGGCGTTTTCGGACGAGAGAAAGAGAACCGCATTTGCAATATCAGTTGTACGGCCACGGCATTCGCCAAGCGGAACGGATGTAAATTTTGACGGTACTTTGCGATTGTTTCTGATCGCTCCAGGCGCGACGCCGTTAACGCGGATTTTTTTATCCGCCATGGAAAGGGCAAATTCCAAAATAAGCATTTTTAGGGCCGCCTTGGACATTGCGTAAGTTGCGTCACCGAGAGGTTTGTCTTGATGCACTGATGTCGTAAACACAATACTGCCACGCCGCATGTTTTTTGCGATTGCCTGGGAAAGAAAAAATGGTCCGCGTATATTGGTATTTAACACTGAATCAAAATCATCGGGTTCGGTTTCAAATAATGATTTTGATGAACCGATACCAGTATGGTTTATTAATACCTCAATTGGGCCATGGGCTTTTTCAACTTGCTCGATAATTTGACGATGCATGATAATTTCGGTGATATCGGTGACAATTGCCAGGGCTTTTTTGTAGCCATGTTTGTTAGACCACTTACGAAAACTATTGCATCCGATTTTATCAATATCAAGAATAGTAACGGCGTCGCCGTTTTTTAAAAAGGCCTTTGCGATCGCTAAACCAATACCGTTAGCTCCGCCAGTTACCAGGACAGATCTATTTTTTCGCATCATAAATTGTTGTTACTGCAAAAACTAAGATTAAAGTGCATTAAACCGAACATTATGTCAATAGTTTTTTCTGACTATGTTTAGGAGAGTCCCTCGTTAGATAGCTACTTATTGTCATTATTATTTCATGTTATAGTGTCTTATGTAACGATGAAAAATAAAAAAATTGCATTTGATACAATAATTAGACTAACGGGTTCACTCTGCCTGGTTCTTGCTGTGCTTTTTTGGATCCCGGGTTTACAAAACAGAACAATCGGAGGGGTATTCTTATGGATATCTATTTTGGCCAGCATTGTCGGTATCGTAGGGTCATATTTTGGGAAGAGATCCTGGTATAGTGGCGTGCTTCTATTGGCAACTTATTTATTTGTGATTTCACGCTACAATCCAAATCAGGTTATGCAATTTATCGTTATGGTTCTAGTTCTTTTTGTTGCCTTTGGCGGACTTACGAATAACTTTATTAAGCGCGTCTACTCTAAAAGATTATTTATCAAAAAAATCACATGAAGATATATTTTGGCGCTGATCACGATGGTAATCCATTAAAGGAAGTTATAAAAAACGAGTTAAAAAGGGATGGATATGAAATATATGATTTAAGCCCAAGCACTCCTGAAGGGGGTGACGATTATCCCGACTATGCCTTTGCGGTCGCGGAAGAGATTGCAAAAGATGCGGACGCGCGGGGAATTTTAATTTGTGATACGGGTATCGGCATGTCAATCGCGGCCAACAAAATTAAGGGGGCGCGAGCGGCCCTTGTGTTGGATACTTTTGGCGCAAAAAGGGCGCGCGA
The DNA here is from genome assembly GCA_030647555.1 of bacterium. NCBI lineage: Bacteria > bacterium. The sequence goes on from JAUSJG010000004.1 coordinate 33,662, forward strand.
ACATAATGACGCGAATATTATAGTATTTGGTACAAGCGAAATTAAAAAAAATGTCGCGATAGAATCCACGAAATATTTTCTTGAAACAATGTTTAGTTCCGCCGAGCGTCATGTTCGAAGGGTTGGTAAAATTAATTTGCGCGACCGATTTTGTTAGAATAAATTCTAAAATATGGGATGCATAATAGAACCGGCAATAAATGTGTACGCGAAAGAGGAGTACATTAGGAGAATAACTAGCGCGAAAAAGCTTGCTCCGATTATTCAGTTCGATGTTATTGATGGTGTTTTCGCGCAACCGGGAAATTTTAACGATCCAGAAATTGTAAAAAATAATTTACCGTCGAGACAAATTGATTTGCATTTGATGGTGATGGATTTTAAGAGAGAACTTGATGGGTGGTTAAAAATTAAGCCGGAGAGAGTAATTATACATATTGAACAGCCCGGTGATTTAGGGGAAAACCTTAAAATATTAGCAGAAAATAATATAAAAAAAGGTCTAGCGGTCGCGCCGTTTACGCCATTGGAAAAATTGATACCTTTTGTTGGACGGATTGATTATTTGTTGTTGATGAGTGTAGTTCCCGGGAGAAATGGACAAAAGTTTATTCCTGAAACTATTAACAAGCTAAAGATTCTTCGTGCTAAATATAAAACACTGCAAATTGGTGTTGATGGCGGTATCGAACAAGGGAACGTAAGTGAACTGGTTAAAGGCGGTGCTAACAATATCGTAGTTGGATCAGCATTGTTTAATGGTGATGTCGGGAAAAGATATCAGGAATTAACGAAAATTATTACACAGCAATAATGAGGGGTTTATTTTTTATTAGGCCCTAATAATTAACCATTAATTTATGTTGGAGATTCAGAGCATCACAAAACTATAACCCCCCGCCCTCTTGCTTTTTTGGGCGTTAGAGACTATAGTAACAAACCAATGGGTACCAGGACGGAATTAAAAATAGAATACCTTAAACAAATCTTTAAGGGATCAGATGATCTAATTCGCGATCTGGAACGAATTACACACATGCAGGACGTTACAAAAGGGCAACTCATTGCCGGGCCACAGATTAATTGCGAGAATATCTATATATTAAAAAAAGGATCGATTAATACCTATTTTGTTTATGATGGTAAAAAAATTATTGTTGACACGCTAAAACCGGGAGATATTTTTGGTGATGTCAATGGCGTGGGTTCGGTTGCCGGTGCGTGTGACGAATCGCCGTTTGTGGAAGTTAGAGAGGACAGCGTTTTGTCGATTGCAAATAGCCGAGACCTATATCGTGTCATGCAACGTTATCCTGATTTGGCGATTCAGGTCTTAAGAAATGTCGGAAATCGTTTATCGAGGGCGGAAAGAAAAATACAAGATTTGGCGTTGCGTCCGGTGAGTGAACGTATTGTAAGGGAACTGACACGGTTGGCGGAAATTAACGGTGAAAATACGGTCGGATATTACCGACTTGATGGGACTATCACGCACGAGCAATTGGCGATGATGGTTGGTGCCACAAGGGAGACGGTTACAAAATCATTAACAATTTTGCGGTCAAAAGGAATTGTGAATATTCGGCAGAATCATTACATTATTAATAAACAAATGACACAACCGCGTTTTACAGTGTGACAAAAGTCACAACTGGTGTAATTTTTCATAAGTACAATTCCTATTATGAAATTCACTAAAAAGGTTGCTCAAAATGTTTTGTTGAAACAGGAGGTGAGGAACCCAAAAATTCTTGTTTTGTTTTATTCCCTCTACGGACATATGTTACCAATGGCTGAGGCGGTGGCAAAAGGTGTGGAAATTAGCGGGGGAGAAGTAATATTTAGACAAGTGGACGAGGTTATACCGAAAAAAAAATGGACGACAGCAATGAAACAAGCTAAAAAACAAATGAGCAAAATTGCGATTGCTGACCCATATGATGATTTAAAAGATATTGATGGCGTGATTGTTGGTGGGCCTGTGAGATATGGAACTATTTCTACCCAGATGAAAGCTTTTTGGGACCAGACCTCGCAGGCCTGGTCAGAGGGGGTCCTAAACGGTAAGCCTGCTGGAGTTTTTGGTAGCACGGCTACCCAGCACGGTGGCAATGAAGTTGGCTTGATTACCATGATTGTGACATTACTGCATCATGGTTGCTATATTGTCGGACTGCCATTTAGCGAAAAAACCAACAGTGCGGGGTTGAGAGTCGTGGATGAAGTTTCCGGCGGTTCGCCTTACGGCCCGACAACTATTACCGGACCGATGGGGGAACGATCACCATCACAAAACGAATTGTCTCTCGCGCGATTACTGGGTGAAACAGTAACTACCGCGGCAAAAAAATTAATGTTTTAATTATAAAAAATTTAAGATATGAAATACGAATTACCAAAATTGGCATACGCTTACGACGCGCTTGAACCGCACATCGATGAATTAACAATGCATGTACACCACGATAAACATCATCAAACATATTTAGACAAACTAAACATTGCGATTTCAGGGCACTCTGATTTTGATGGTGTGGAGATTGAAACTGTTTTACGGAACATAAAAAGCGTGGACGAAAAAATCCAACAAGCCGTTATAAATAATGGAGGCGGGCACAGTAACCACAGTATCTATTGGACCAATCTTTCCCCAAATGGTGGTGGGGAACCGACGGGCGAAATTAAAAAGGCGATAAAATCCGAGTTTAATAATTTTGAGGACTTCAAAGCCAAATTTACGGAAACAGCAATGAATGCTTTTGGCAGTGGTTGGACATGGTTAGTTATTAAAGATGATAAATTGACTATTTTATCTCGCCTAAATCAAGATAGTCCATTACTTGACGGGTATGAGCCGTTATTAAGTTTAGATCTATGGGAACACGCTTATTATTTGAAATATCAAAACAGGCGCGCAGAGTATGTCGGCAACTGGTGGAACCTCATAAATTGGGAAAACGTAAATTCTAGATTAAAAAACAAATAGGATTATCGAGCGGTATACTGGCTAAAATTTGGAACCGGCGTTAAAATGTTGTTGACACAAATAAATGATAGACATTTCAAATATTCCAAAAAAGCTGGTATATAGTATTTCTTCGATTGCTGTTGTGGGCATCCTTTTTGGTGCCTATTTTGCCACCAGGGGCAATATCCAGCCAATTGGCGATATACCAGTCGCGACGGTTAAACCCAATGGCGAGAATAATACTTTTGGCAGTACGTTTAGTAATTTTATTCTTGGAAGATCGGCAGATGGCTCGGCAATAGGCAGTAAAACACCGCTTGTAAGGGCCACAAAATTTAGTGCCGGAGAGAAAGTTGGGCTTAGAGTTCAAACCAGCAGTGAGGTAGTTGTCGCGTTTCCCATTGAATTGAGATTTTTAAGGCAAGATTCTAGTGAGGAGACTCCATCGCTTCAACCATTTCGCCAAAAATTTTCGATTAAACCGGGTTTAAGAAGCTATTGTTGTCTCACTATCCCAAAAGAAGCCGGAAACTTTAGTATTGGTATTTTGAGAAATAATTCATTTGTTGGTTCGATTGCAAATATTGTTGTTGTACCTGCCAAAGTAGATGAGGGTGGATCAATTTTTGGTTTGTAAAAATTATTTACGGACGAAGTCTAAATCTAATCCTGAAATCAAAATTTCACGGTGACCGAGAATATAATCGCGTGCCGGCATTTTATTTTTATTTTGTGGCTGTACGGTAATAATATCTAGCGCACTATTTTCGCCACAGCACACTGATAAAACACCGGTTGTATTAATAAAAGTATCGCCAGGAATTCTTCCTGATGTATCTGCGGAAGATAAACGCGCTTCGTGAATTTTTAGAAGTGAATGATTAGATTTTAACGTTGTCCAGGCAATTGGCCAGGGTTGAAAAGCACGGACTTGTCGTTCGATCTTCTGTGCTGTTTGAGACCAATTTATTTGACCATCATTCTTTGAAAGTTTTTTACAAACGCTAATGCCTTCATGTAATTGGGGAACAGGCTTAATTTCTCCGACAATGAGCCGTGTGAGTGTTTTGACTAACAAAACACCACCGATATTGGAGAGTTTTTCGCTAAGGGTGCCTGCTGTGTCGCTTGGTGCAATCTTGACTTCTTCCTGACTAAGAATAGGGCCGGTATCCATCCCGGCATCCATTTGCATAATACTTACGCCAGTAATTATTTCATCCGATAAAATGGCGGCCTGAATGGGGGATGCACCGCGATACTTTGGGAGCAGTGATCCATGGACGTTGATTGATCCGAATTTTGGTAAGTTGAGCAGGGTTTTAGGTAATATTTTTCCATATGCAACGACAATAAAAATATCGGGATGTATCGCCGATAATTTATTAAAAAATTCGGTATCGTTAAGATTTTCCGGTTGCAAGGTTGAAATTTTATTTTCATTCGCCCATTTTCCAATGACGTTCCGAGAGATTTTTTTTCCTCTTCCAAACGGCTTATCCGGCTGAGTTACAACAGCGACGATATTAAATGGCGTATCGTAAAGGCAAATGAGCGAGGGGAGCGAAAATTCCGCGGAACCAAAAAAAACTACACGGATTTTCGTATTGTTTTCTTTATTCATTGCCAAGCCCTAGAAGAGAATTCTATTCTCTTGATAGTTCGAGATTAAGATTCCGTTTGTGTGATCAATCTCGTGTTGAAATATTTTTGCCAACATATCCTTTGCTTTAATTTCGATAGTTTCTCCTTTTTCGTTCATGCCGGTGATAATAATTTTTTTTGGTCTGGAAATTTTAACAAAGTAGTCCGGAACTGAAAGGCAACCTTCCTCGAGGGCGGAAGTTCCGTTTGATGACCATTTAATTTCCGGGTTAATTATGGCGTATGGCTCTTTTTCGAAATTGATAACTATGACCCGAAGTGAAGCACCAATTTGCGGGGCCGCCAAACCGATCCCATTGGATGCAATGACCGTATCTTTCATATCTGCTATTAAACCCTCTATTTCCGAGCTTAAGGGGCGTGAAACCATTTTGCCTGGTGCAGAAAGGATCTTGTTAGGAGCGTGGAGAATTGATCTTATTGACATACTTATTCCTGTACATTGTAATTCAAGCCCGATTTTTCGCAATAGGTTAGTGGTTTTATTGGACGAAGTCTGAAATTTTGCTTTTATTCTAGTGCGTAACTATGATTGAGATTGTGATCAAATACGCATGAAAATTCTAATTGTAGCGCCATATTTTTATCCCGCGTATGTATACGGGGGACCAATTGACGTTGAATATCAGACCGGCAAGGCTTGGGTGGAACAAAACCAAACAGTAACGGTTGTATCCACAAATGCGAACGGTAAAAAAGATATGGAGTTAAATAACGAATTTCCGGTTTATGTCGCGGGAATGTCAGTATATTATTGCAAAAGGTCGTGTTTGTCGGCGGTGTCATGGCGGATGCTGGTTGTTCTTTTCCAGCAAATTAAAAAAACCGATATTGTTGCACTTCATTTTGTGTATTCATTTCCAACCATTCCGACAATAATTTTATGTAAAGTATTTAAAAAAGAATTATTATGGCGTCCGCATGGGGCACTACAACGGTGGTCGGGAACAAAAAAACAATGGCTAAAAAATATATGGAACGAAATTTGTAAAATATTGCTTCCGGAGAGTACGCATATTTTATTTACTTCAATGGCAGAATGGGAAGAATGTAAAAAAATATTTCCGAACTCAAAACCACTCATTGTGCCAAATGGCGTTGTTGTTCCATTGGCGGAACCTGTCAAAATATTTTCAAAAAAGATTCGTCTTCTGTTTCTGGGTAGGATTGATCGGATAAAAGGATTAGAAAACTTATTGATGGCCATAAGAATGATTGATCAAGAAAAGTTTACGTTGGACATCTGCGGCGACGGTGCAAGCTCGTATATCAATGAAATAAAACAAAAAATCGAGGAATATCATATTAGTGATCGGGTGTTTATGCGTGGGGAGGTTTCTCGTGAAAACCTTGCACAAACATTTGCGAAGGCAGATTTTTTAGTAGTTCCTTCGCATACGGAAAATTTTGGTCAGGTTGTTGTTGAGGCCCTGGCTCACGCGGTGCCGGTGATCGCCTCAAAGGGGTCGCCATGGGAAAAAATGGAAGAAATTGGTTGTGGTTTGTGGGTCGAAAACGATCCAAAAAGTTTGGCCGCCGCAATCATAAAAATGAGCAAATTACAAATTTTGGAGATGGGAAGACGCGGTAGAACTTGGATGCAGAAAGATTTTGATTGGTCGCAAAATGCAAAAAAAATATTGCCAGTTCTGGAAACCCGTAACTAATTTAATTTAATGATATCATTCAAGGAAAGAGGGGCATCTATCGACCACGAACTTGGCACGTACTTTATTGATTCACGTATTATTTGGTGTTGACCTCGAAAAATAATTTGACCTACAAATTTTGTGCGTCTTTTATAGATCAGAGTATTAATTTTTGTACTTATACAATTTAAACTAATTTTAGCTTTTATTTTAAGTATTTCTTTTTGAGCAAGGATTTCGGAGGTGAATTCTTTTTCACATGTCATCAATAGCGCGTATGGTGGGAACCAAAGTTCTTTTCGGTCGCGTAAATCATTCTTTATTAATTCATCAATCTTATTATTTTTAATATAGTTAATTATTCCTGAAGAGCCATTTGAGTCTTCGATATAAATTAATTTTTCAGTTGAGTTTTTAATTAGTCCATATAATCTTTTTAGGGTGATCAGTGTTTCCTCAAGCGCACTAAAGCTTGTGGAATTTACGATGGAGGTAAAATCGGGAATTATGCAATAATCAAAAATTTTTGAGTCGATTGTGGAAAAAATCTTTTGTGTCGCGATTACTATATTTGCGTCTACTAAAGATTGCGTCGGGGTGTTAATTTGTTTTGTATCTCGATCAATTCTTAAAATATTCAATTGAGGAAATTCTCGTTTGAGTGATTGTTCAACAGAGTGTGTCCCATGTTTAAGGGCATTCAATTTTGGGCTGCCACACTTGTTGCAAAACGCGCGAAGCGAACCTTTGATGGATTTACATGTTTTGCAAAACAAGTCTCGTGTTTGTCTTTGAAGAATGGTCCCACACTGTTCGCAACGAAGCGTGTTTCCGCAATCCCTACATACATACAAACTCTCATAACCTATTGCGTTGTGGTATATGAGGATTTTTTTCCCCTGGTTAATATTCAGGCGAATTAAATTAATCGTTTCCTTTGAAATGAAACTCGACTCATCCCAATTTTTATTAAGAACGATGATATTTTTTAAACCCAAGGACCCAACTTTCATTTTTCGAGAAGAATAAAGGTCAAAAGAGGGGAGTATAGAAATATGGATTAGGGGAATTTTTTGTAATTTAGATTTTAGGTAGGCGCCAATTCGCGCGTCATAATGTGGATGCATATTCCATTGACGGTGAGACGATAGTGCCGGTTCAAGTAAAATAATAGTTACGAGATTTGAAAAAGGAAGGAATATGCCGCTATGAGTAGCGACGATAACGCATGATTCATTTTTTGTTATTGCTGAAATAGTTTCTGTTTTTTCTTTTTGTGATAATTGGGTGTTGTAGAATAAACAAATTCGCCTATTAGTTTTACAAACCTCAAGAACCTTATTTCCCATAATAATTTCAGGGATTAAAACCAGTACTTGTCCTGATGGGGCTTCTTTGATGGATTTATCGAGCTCGTTTTCCTTAAACTTGAATTTTATGGAACCGCGCTTCTTTGGTGAAGTTTGTTTTGGAAAACATAATTCGGTTGAGAATTTTCTATTTAAAACTAGCGTCTTCGTCACTAGTGACAGCGACTCAAAAGAGGCACAGGAAAACTTTTCCAGCCACTCAATGTCTTTGAGTGTGACAACTTGTTGTTTTTCAACTCCAATTATTGTTTTTAGATTTGAATAACTGCTTTTAGATTGACGCCAAACTACTCCTTCGATGATACGATTTGCAAAAGGAATTTTTACTAATGTGCCGGGAAAAACAAAAATATTTTCTGGTACAAGATATGAAAATTTCTGATTACCTTGCGGTGGAAGCGTAACGAGAGGTACAACTTCTACAATTTGGTTAGAAGTGTTCATTGATTTTTTCCGTTCCAAAATGATAAAGGCGCAAGTCGGTGATACCGCGATCAATTCCATTCGCACTGCACGTCTCGGCAAGACGTTGTTCCGGTTTTTTATATATCGAAGCCGGTAGGGAATAAGCAATTTTGCTCGTTTCCGTTCTTATTAGTAAACCATTTTCTTGTTTTAACTCACTAATATGAGACAGTAGGTGTGGCGTTTTAATCATCAATAATTCGTAAGTTAAAAATGGTAGATCGTTTTTTCTAAAGGCATACGTTTTTGCCAGGGAAATTGTGTGTGCTTGAATTTCTTCACAAATGGTAGATTTAGAAGGAAAAATGGATCCGACTCGTCCCCTCGGTGTTAGCCCAATTCGTTCAAAGACGGCTATAAATATACCATTCTTTGCCCTTGAGAGCTCGGGCGGTAATTCATAAGGAATTCGGTAAAGCCCTTGCTTCAAGATGTAGTATTCAAAAGTTTTTCGAACAATTTCTATCGACAATTCTCGCATATCTTAATCTTAACACCCTTAGATTGGGGATAAAAGCAATTTTGTCTATAATGAATAGGTGAATATTCATGAGAAATTGATTAACGTGTTTGGTGTACCTGTCGTTTTGGCGAGAAAACAAGATGTAGTTTTATGGTGCAAGAAAAGAATTACGGCAAACATTAAAACCAGAGTTGTTACTGCTAATCCAGAAATATTATTACAGGCTCGTAGCGATGCTTGGTATCATACGGTGGTTCGAACAGCGGACCTTGTTACTCCGGATGGTGCCGGAGTTTGCTGGGCAGCAGTTTTTTGGGGGTTGGCCGATCAATCGCGCGACGTTTTTGATATTATTAAATTATTCGTGAGTACGTTGTGGGAAGTAGTTTTTGGTAATAAGAACAGTGGATATTTTCCTGAACGGGTTTCAGGCTCTGACTTGCTTTGGGATATTGCAAAATTGGCCGAACAATTAAATAAAAAAGTATATTTAATTGGCGGGGAAAATGGGACCGCACAACGGGCAGCGATGCGTATAAAAGGTGAATGTCAAAACCTAAATATTCAAGCGTTTGGTTTAAATCATGTCGCTACGCCATATTCAGTCTATTCATTGCACAATGAAATTGAAAATTTTCAACCGGATATTATCTTTGTGGCGTATGGATCGCCAAAACAAGAGGAGTGGATTAATCAAAATATGCATCGGTATTCCTCGATAGGGCTGGCAATGGGCGTTGGTGGAGCATTAGACTTTATTGCCGGTAATACGGTCCGTGCGCCATTGCGTTTGCAAAATCATGCGTTAGAATGGTTTTGGCGGTTATATCAACGGCCTTCAAGATTTATTCGGGTATTTCGAGCAATTATTGTGTTTCCGGTAATAATTCTTATTTCACAACTTAAAAAGTTTTATGCAAGAAAAATCTGAAAATAAACCAAAGGTTCGAGTTCGGTTTCCGCCGTCACCGACAGGATTCTTACACGTGGGAAGCGCAAGAACGGCTTTGTATAATTTTCTATTTGCCAAATCAAATAATGGCCAACTGATTCTTCGTATTGAAGATACAGACGAAGCGCGTAATAATGCGGACGGGGAGGCGGATATTTTTGAAAGTTTAAAATGGCTGGGAATTAGTTGGGATGAGGGGCCGGACATTGGAGGACCGTCTAAATCATATAAACAATCCGAGCGCGCGGAGATTTATGAATTGGCCGTCAAAAAATTACTTAGTACGGGTAAGGCCTATCGTTGTTTTTGTTCACAAGAGCGTCTTGATAAATTAAGGGATGAATGTGAAGCGGTGAAGATGCCTTTTAAATATGATAATAAATGTAGAGGTATTTCATTGGAGGAAAGTGAAAAGAAGGGTAAGGTCGATAATTTTGTAGTTAGATTAAAAATTAACGAAGGAGAAGAAGTTATTATTAATGATCTTGTTCGTGGAAAAGTCAGGTTTGCGCCGGGGGCGGTTGATGATTTTGTTCTTTCAAAGGGCACAAATAAAGCTCTCTATCACTTAGCGGTTGTCGTTGATGATTATGAGATGAAAATAACTCATATTATTCGAGGTGAAGATGGCCTTAGTAATACGCCAAAACATGTGTTTTTACAGCGCGCACTTGGATATCAGACACCGATATACGCGCACTTACCGCTATTGCTTGATGAACAAAAGAAAAAACTTTCAAAACGCTCGGGGGATGTTTCCTTATTTGTAAAAACATTAAGAGAAGAAGAGGGTTATTTGCCGGAAGCAATTATTAACGGGCTGGCGTTGTTGGGGTGGAATTCGAAAACCGAACAAGATTTGTTTACACTAGAAGAGTTGAAAAATGTGTTTAAGTTGGAAAATGTACAAAAGGCCGGGGCTGTTTTTTCACTAGACCGATTGAATTGGTTGAATAAACAACATATCAGGAAACTCTCTGTCGAAGTTTTAAGGGAAAGAGTAAAACCATTCATGGATAAGGTTGGCGTTAAAGTGGCGGATGATTACTTAATGAGGTTGATCCAAATTGAAAGAGAAAGAATTACACTATTAAAGGAAGTTCCCGGGTTGGTTTTGGACACAATAAGTAATCCTGTTTTGGATAGTGAGAAGATTGCGTGGAAAAAAGATGATAAAAATATAGCAAAAGATGCTTTAGAGTTTTTATTGGATAAAATGGGGCAATTATCCGCAGAAACGTGGTCGGATTTTGAGATGTTACAGTCAAGTATTATGAAGATTGTCGATAAATCGGAAAAAGGAAGAGCGACAATGCTTTGGCCGATGCGTTACGCACTTTCAGGGAAAGAGAAGAGTGCCGGCCCCCAGGAATTGGCCTGGTTGCTTGGAAAAGACGAGACTATTAAGCGAATGCGCGAAGCTGTTGTACAGTTAGGGCCTGGTAATAAATAAACACCCCCATCTTATGTCCACTCCATCTCTGACTACAACCACTTCTCAATCAAAAATCTTTCAACGTACATTTAGTACGTCTCAAGATTTTGTTCAATCAAAGTGGCTGTATTCAGAGCGTATTGAACAGAATATGGAGTGTTTATTTATTACCAAGCCCTTAGGTTAATGGACAATATCAAAATAATAAAAACAATCGGAATCTTGATTATGGGTTTTGTTTGTTTTGGAATTCCTATCGTCACCCATGCCGATGTTTTGGAAGATCTGCGTCAGCAGATGACGGCCAAAAGAAAAGTAATTGATGAGATAGAACAAAAAATTAACGCGTTTAAGTCATCAATCGCGGAGCAACAATTACAAGCAGTTACTTTGTCCGGACAGATTCATGTTATTGATAATGGTGTTAAGAGTTTAACACTGGAGATCGATAAAACAAATGCGCAAATCTCGGAATTGCAAACCGAAAGTGAAGCGTTAAAAGAGGAAATGCAAGCAGTTGACGCGCAAATTAAAAATCAAAAAGAGGTGCTACGGGAGTATCTTCGGACTTTGCAAAACCTAGATACAATTAGCAGTGTGCAGGCATTTTTCAAATATGCCACTTTGTCTGACGCCATAAACGAAATTCGTTCTGTATATCGGGCGGAACAAAATAGTCAAATAACGCTCGATCGAATTCGTGAATTACAGCAAACACTGAAATCGCGCGAAGTAACTTTTAAAGATTTCAAAAGAGAACTTGATGGTCTTCAAGCAAGACAAGTAAGTCAAAAAAATATTTTGGGTCAACAGCAAGAAGCAAAAAGTAGACTTTTAGTATTAACTCGTGCTCAGGAATTTGAGTATAATAAATTATTGTCTCAATCCATGGCGGCTCAAAAAAGACAAGATGCCGAGATTACGCGTTTAGACGCGGCGATTCGTCTGGAGCTGGAAAAACAAGGATATCGCAAGCTTTCCGGTGTCGGTAAATTGGATTGGCCCATAGATCCAATTTTTGGTGTTTCATGCGGGTTTCATTGTTCCGGGTACCCTTACGCATCAGTAATTGGCGCACACACCGGAACCGATCTGCCGATTGATGTGGGGACACCCATCAAAGCATCCGCGGACGGCTATGTTGGAAAAGTGAACATTTCAGCCGGATCCGGTTATTCATACATTTTGCTGATTCATGGTGATAATATATCAACGATTTATGGACACGTTATTAATGCCAGCGTTAATGAAGGTTCGTATGTAACCAGAGGGCAGGTTATAGGGCATACGGGTGGTGCTCCTGGCGCGCGTGGTTCCGGACTTTCAACGGGCCCTCATTTACATTTCGAGGTAAGAAAGAATGGAATTCCGGTTGATGCACAAAATTATTTGCCGTAATTTGGTAACTGATATGTATAAGCCAAAATTTGTAGTAATTATTCCAACATACTTGAGGGTGGAAGCGTTGGGGTGCTGTCTTGAAGCTTTGGAAAAGCAAACAATATTACCGGATGAAATAATTATTGTTCGACGTGAAAGTGATATTGAAACAAAAGATTTTTTAAATCAATACAATAAAAAAAGGGGTGCGCTAAACACGACTGTCTTTTGTGTGATTGAAGCGGGATTTTTACCGCCAATTAAGGAGGGTCTAAAAATGGCGAAGGGCGACTACGTGGGTATTTTGGATGATGATGTTTTAGTTGGTTCTAATTGGGTGGAGACGGGATTGTTAACCTTTAAAAAAAATGGGCCCTGTCTTGGGGCTATTAATGGGGCATCAATAGGTCAAGACAAGAGCGGAACCGTATTTCCGGCAAGACTTTTTTGGTTTGGCCGTTTTGCGGTTATAAAAAATAAGTCCATAAGTACTAAAAAAATAAATGGACCAAATGAGGGAAACATGATTATTCGTGGCGAGGTGAGCACGGAATTGGATGTCGACATGCGTTTGAATTCCGGTCGGATAGCGCACCATGGTTTGGATTTTGGTTTGCAATTAATTATGCGAGGGTGGGAAATTCAGTATGAGCCACAACTAAATGCGTATCATCTTGCATTACGAGCACAAAGCGATGTTGACAATCCCCTAAATGTCAGCACCTTTATTCATAATTTAACGCATATAATTAATAAGCACTACGGAAAAATTAAATTATTTGTATTTGTGTTTTACAACTTAGTGGTTGGTCAACATGATATGCCCGGCCTGTTGTATGGTTTTTTTAGACATGTAACGCCTTCAAAACGTGTTTCCGTTGCGCGACGTGCCTTAATTTTGGAATTATTTCAACGCATATGAACGTATCGGTGTTGTTATATGAAGCAATAAAATTTATTATTCCGCTCCTGCCAATTTTGATACCCTTGAGCGCGGTAGTATTTTTATTCGTACCTTCGCGAAAATTGTTAGCATTGTTTTTGTTTTTTCTGGGATTCCAGGCGTTATTTATTGATGTGGGGGTTATGGTAAATATTCCACGTGTGTTGCTCTTCTTCTCTTTATTAACGCTGGTTTTATATTTTCCTAAAGATCTGGCGACTGCGATGGATGAATATCCGGGAAGAATTATGATAATAATTTTAATTATTTTTTTTAGCGTTTCAGCATTGTTGAATATCCCCAGTTTTCCGGTAAAAAGTATTGTTACAGCCTACGGACCGATAGGCGATAGTCTATTTCGTGATCGCGCCACAAAACAAATGTCACAAATTATGATGTTTGCACTTAAAGCCTCAATTCCTTTAGTAATTTTGGCGATATGTCGCTCACGGAAACAAATTGTGTCAATGGTAAAAATTTCCCTAATTGGTACTTCGATGCTTTGTATATATGGGATATATCAGTATTTCGCTTATTTGTATAATTTACCCTCGATCTTTATTTTTCGTGGAGCATCAAACCCCACTGGTGGTATTGGCATTTTTAGTACATCTCTCGGTAATTTTTTTAGAATTTCTTCCTTGGCGGGAGAGCCAAAAGATTTAGCTGGAATACTGCTACCATTTTCAGTTTTATTGGGAGTGATAACCTGGCGAGTAATTAGAGAAAAGAAATATAGACTAGGTTTTAAATCCCTTTTACTGGGCATATTTTTATTGCATGTCTTTATTTTTACCATGACTTTTTCAACCGCGGGGTGGTTGAGTGCCGTTGTTGCGGTGATTGGTATTTTAGGATTTAGTGTAAATTGGAAGCCCAAATTTAAACCGATCATATTGGTTTTTGGCGCGTTTCTTGGACTTTTTGCCGTATATATATTAGTTCCATCAGTTAATGAGGTGGTTAAACAGAGGTTTATCAGTAGGCTAAATCTGGAATATATAACCAATGATGTTAATTATGGAGGTCCGCAACTTTTACACATGTATAAAACGCATCCGGAGACGATTATTTATGGGGCCTCATTGGGCGGTGCGGTATTTTACGAGCAATACAATGAACAACCGGAGAGCTTTGTCTATTACTTGTTCGATTATGGATTGCTTGGAATTCTATTCCTTTGTTATTTCTTTTACTTGATCGTAAAAAAAGTACTTTATTTATCAAAACAAAATAATCTGGAAAATGATATTTTATTTAATGGTCTTTTATACGCGATGATTGGAAGCATGGCGTCAACACTGGTATTTCCAAAAATTGACGCGATGCTTGGTTTGTGGGTTCTGATTGGATTAACTAGTGCGTTGGTTGTATATTCGCGAGGAGATGGTAAAGGCCTCGTCCGTAAATAGGGCGGATCGTTGATGGACTTCACGTTTGTTTACGTTAGTCCCCTAAGGTGGTAAAATAAAACAAAATGGACACAAACAATAATTCATCCTGGCGCTTATTAAAAACCGTGAAAGATCGTTGGTTTGTTGTTGTGTGTATTTTTCTTTCAATTTCCGTGTTGGGGACATATATTATTTGGTTGGCGGCACGTACATATTCCGCAACCGCAGTTTTGTTGGTTCACTCACAACAAAAAGACGTAATTGATATGCAATCGTTACAAACGGTTGAAAGGATCAATTCCACTATCGCACAACTGGCTACACAAGAAAGCGTTGTCAGTAAGGTTGAAAATATTACGGGAAATTACCAAAGTAATGTTTCCGCGTGGCCGGTAAAAGGAACGGAATTTATCAATATTACAGCCATAGATTCTTCACCTGAATCGGCGCAACGTCTGGCAAATACTACTGTTGACGTGCTTCTTGATAGGGTAAATTGGTTGCAGGAAAAACAGCCGTTGGGAATTAGTGTTGAAGTCGTTGAAAAAGCGGTAGCACCACCAATTCCTTCTTCTACTTCAAAAAAGGTTCAAGCTGTTGGAGTCGTTATTTTTGCGATATTTTGTAGCATATTTTCAGCAGGTATCACGGAGTCTCTGGATAGGAGAGTTAGGGAGGAAGATGTAGAAACTGAGCTGCAGTTGGCCATTATTGGTAAGACAAACAAATTCCACCACAGTCATACCGGGTCTCTGCGTTCAAGAGATTCGTTTAAGCAATTGCAGTCAACAATGCAGTTTCTTAAATTTGATGAACCAACAAACGCCATTGCATTTACTGGAACTTCACCGGGTGAAGGAAAATCTTCAACCATAGCAAACCTGGCCCTCGCTTTTCATAACGTAGGGCAGGATGTAATAATCGCGGATTTGGACTTCCGGAGACCAACAATGCATCGGCTGTTTGATATAGCAAACAGCTCAAAAAGCGGGCTTAGCAATATTTTGTTGAGTACAAGCAATTTCCCTGATCCGGTGCAAACAAAATTTAAGCACATTTCTGTTTATCCCGCAGGAATTGCCGCACCGGATGACGCGGCACGTATTTATCAATCTCCTCGTTTACGTGAGCTAACTGAAAAAATGCGTGATAGTTGGCTATTGATTGATTTACCGCCACTTTTACTTGTTCCAGGGGCGGCAACAGTTGCTTCTGTTTGCAAAAACACAGTTTTTGTTATTGAGCCGGCAAAAACAAAACTTAGAGATGCAAAAGCGTGTCTGGCGATATTACGACGCGCAAATGTTAATATTGTTGGTGCTATTCTTACAAAAGTTAAAGGAATTAACGCCTATTATTCAAAAGACGAATATTAGTCTATTTTTTGAAGTTTATCTTCATAAAGTGAAATTAGCCGCGACACAACTATCGTCCAAGAATATTTGTTGCTAATTATGTTGTGTTGAGTTGTAGTATTATGCGGACTGGTAATAGTTTTGGAGATCGCCTCAGTGATTTTTTCTGCCAAACACTTACTATCGCCTGGGGGGCAAGGGCTTTCATTGTCAGTGATTTTAAGTATTTCTGAAATTGCGCCAGTGTTGGTTCCAACGAGCGGTTTTCCACAAGATGCTGCCTCCAGAAATGTTAAGCAAAAACCTTCTTGTAATGATGGTTGAACATAAATATCACAGCCATTAAAGAAATCCAAAAGTTCATCCCTGCATATTTCATTTGTAATAAAAGTCCAATTCGGACCGAGTTTGTATTTTTGTATATAATCGTCTAGTTTATTTTTATATTTCTTTTCTTTTATTGAACCAATATTTATAATGTGTACGTTTGGATAATATTTTCTAATTTCAACAGAAGCGGTCAATAAGACGTGTAAACCTTTGTGTTGAGAGATCGGAGCAACCGTCAAAATTGTGGGAAAATGATTTGGTCTTGATCTTTTAACGTTGAGTTGTGGTGTAAAAATATCAACATTAACACCATTTGGAATGACGATTATTTTCCCATCAGGAATATAGTTTTGGATCAAATGATTTTTTACATGTTCACTTACTGCAATAATATTTGTGACTTTGTACTTTTGAAATCTTGAGATATTTATTTGTTTTACGACATAGAAATAAATTGTTGTTAGTAATACATTGAGCGAAGAAATAGGTGTCGTTGAAAGTGGAGAATATTCCGCGGGGGGAAAATTATGTACTGTCCAAAAGACAGGGATATGAATAATGTGATTATTGAAAATACCAGTCACATAGTGACCATATAAAACATGAACAATGTCGGCTTTGAGGCTTAATATTTGATGAACAATAATCTTATCAAGTTCTTTGCAAAAATTTCGTCGTGCAGCGCGCGTATTGTGGTCAAGGTTGCTTGGTAAACCCAAATTATAGACATTGTAGTTGTCAATTTTTACCCACCTAAGTGGGGGAAAGGTTTTTTCGTCCGGTGTATAAGTTATAAGAAAAACATTTTGACCAAGCCTTGCGAGGGTTTTACAGATATTTTTCACATAGGTTATTGTCCCGCCAATCAGGGGAGAATAGTGTTCGCTTATACAAAGTATATTTAATGGCCGACTCTTGACTAATTGGTGGTTTGTTGCCATTTTTCAAGTTTATAAGGCATTCTTTAATCATGCTAGTACTTGGAATTAACGCGTTTCACGGGGATGCCGCCGCAAGCTTGGTGGATGATGGCAAGATTGTGGCTGCAGTCGCCGAGGAGAGGTTTACACGCAATAAGCATGAGGGCGGATTGCCAATTCAAGCCATTGCGTGGTGTCTAGGTCAAACAAAAAAAAGAGTAGAGCATGTGGCAATTAGTCGTAATCCGTCACTGTTTCGTTTGCGTAAAATCATTACGATTTTTGAAAATCCACTTTTATTAAAACGAATTAATAATAGGTTAAATAATGCGAACAAAATTAATGCCGTTAAGGAACAGGTTCAAAGAATCATTGATCACAAAATAATTCTACATCAGGTAGAACACCATCGTGCTCATCTTGCGTATACTTTTGCCGTAAGTAATTTTGATGAATGTAATTTATTATCAGTGGATGGGTTTGGTGATTTTGTTAGTACCGCTTGGGGCTCTTGCGATGGTAAAAATGTTAAAATCGATAAAAGAGTTTTTTTTCCACATTCAATCGGTATATTTTATACGGCACTAACGCAATTTTTGGGATTTTCCGGGTATGGCGAAGAGTATAAAGTAATGGCCTTAGCTTCATTTGGCACCCCGCGGTATTTAGAACTATTTAATAAAATAATTTCGAAGACTTGTAGCGGATTTCAGCTTTCGACGAAATATTTTACTCACACAAAAGGCGGTGCGGATATGACTTATGGTGCCGGTACGCCGGTAGTGGGGAAGCTGTACTCTAAAGAGCTGGAAAAAATATTGGGGCCCGCCAGAAGACGTGATCAACTAATAACTGAGCGACATTATGACATTGCCGCAACACTTCAAGCCATGACAACGGATATGGTGTTGCATCTCGCGATGCTGGTAAAAAAAACTTCAAACTTAAAAAATTTAGCCATCAGCGGGGGAGTGGCACAAAATAGCGTAACTAATGGCGTTTTTGAAAGAAGTGGGCTGTTTGAAAACTATTGGTTTCCGAGCGCACCCGCCGATGATGGAACCGCTATCGGCGCTGCGGCCATAGTTGCCCTTGCCAATGGCGATAGGTTCGTTGGGAAAGGTAATAATTCGGCATTCCTGGGGTCGAATTATTGCAATGATAATTCGGGCCTGATTTCAGCGGTTGTTGATTTGCTTGGCAGGGGTAAAATTGTCGGCTGGTTTGAAGGTAGAGCGGAATTTGGGCCGCGAGCACTTGGACATCGTTCTATTCTGGCAGATCCGCGACTAAAAGATATAAAGGAAAAAATAAATGCGGTCATAAAAAAAAGAGAAAACTTTCGGCCATTTGCTCCAATGGTATTATTGGAAGATTGTCCGAAGTATTTTGAAATGACAAAACCTTCACCAAACATGATGACGGTTGCATTGGTAAAAAAAGAATGGAGGGACAGATTGTCTGCCGTAACGCATTTTGATGGGACAGCTCGCGTTCAGACGGTTACTGGGGAATTTTTGCCAAACATTGCAACTCTATTGGAAAGATGGCGTGATGTCGCGGGTATGAGTGTTTTGCTCAATACTTCTTTTAATGAGAACGAACCGATTGTGAATACACCAGAAGAGGCAAAGGCTTGTTTTCAGCGGACAAAAATGGATGCGCTGGCCATAAATGGCGAGTTATTCGTGAAATAGGCGTTTTGTTGGTACATTTATGAGTGCTATGAAGATAACTTTTATAAATCCCCCCGTCTGGAAGGGAACTAGGCCAGTAGACAGAGTTTATGGTTGCACCTATGCCCTTTATCCAATTCCAAACATTGTTGCAGTGGGTTACGCGGCGGTAATTCTTGAGACAGGCTTAGATGCTGATTATTTGGATGCTGCTAATGAGCGAATTAGCGCAGATACGTTTCTTGAAAAAATAAGAAAAGATCAAAGTGATGTATATTCGTTTCATACAACAAATCTCTCACAAGAGATTGATTTAAAAACGGTTCGGGAAATGAGGCGGATTAAGCCACAGGTGTGGTTTGTTTTTACTGGTCCCGCGCCAACGGATCGTCCCGACGAATTTTTACTTGATGACAAGATGGTTGTTGCAAGGGGGGAAGCGGACTATATTTTGCGAGATATAGTTTTAGAAATTAAGAATGGTGGACGTAGGGAGGAATTTAAAAAAATAAAGGGAGCATCTTTTATTGAAAACGGGAAGCATGTTCATAATGTCAGTGCTGGTTTAATTGAAGACCTGGATGTGTTACCAATTCCCGCAAGATATTTATTGAAGAAAGGGATTTTTTATAATCCGAAATTACCCAACGAGCCGGTTACTTCAATGTTAACCTCGCGCAATTGTGCGTTCCAGTGCGTTTTTTGCGTGCCTAATTCAATTGGATTTGCAAGGGAAATCGAATATAAACGCTACAACAATAATGAAAATGTTTCCGATGGGGAATTGCCTTCTGGATACGGAAAATTTATTAAACCACCGGTTAGAAAACGTAGTGCAAAAAAAGTTATTGAGGAATTTGTTCAACTTAAAAAAGATGGCTATCGCTCCGTAGCAATAGCAGACGACCAGTTTTTGTGGGAGGAGGAACGAACCATCGAAATTTGTGATGGAATTAAGAATTTGGGAATTACGTGGGGCTGTCTTGCGAGGGCAGATCGAGTTACGGAAAAAACGGCCATCGCGATGGCTGAATCAGGGTGTCGTTATGTAGATTTTGGCGTCGAGTCTCTAAATCCACAAACACTTCTTTACATAAACAAGGGCACCACAAAAGAGAGAATTATTGAGGGAATCAAAATTCTTCAGAAAGTCGGTATAAAAGTAAAGGTGAATATGCTGATTGGTGCAGATCCCAATGAAAGTTCTGCGATGTTGTGGAACAGCATTAAAGAAATTACCTCTCTTCATCCTGAAAATATTATGTATAGCATTGTCAGTCCTTATCCCGGGACAAAATTTTATGAGATTGCAAAAAAGGAAGGGTTTTTTATGGATAGAGATTTTAAGGCAGTAAGTGTTCATCAAAAAGCAATCACTGATTTACCAAACATCTCCGCTCAAGATCTTGAAAAAATTATTCGCAAGGCGAATTACTTATTCTTGTTTAATTGGTATACAATTAAACAAAATTTGTGGCGCTTGGGGCGCCCAAAGAGTGCGATTTCTGCGTTACTGGCAATCAGGGAAAAACTATTTTCATGAACCTGACTGGGTAGTTGTGATGGGGTATGAAAATATTATTTATCACTTCAAGGCTACCGTTTCCACCATATCGTGGAGATAAGTTGCGAACTTTTAATTTTATAAAAGAACTTTCTCTGAATCACGATATTCATCTTGTTTCGTTCTACGAATCAAGACAGGAGCTCGTTGATTGTAAGCAACTGGAAAAATACTGTAAAAAAATTTATCTTGTGTATTTGCCCAAATGGCTAGCCTGGTTAAAGGCGGTCACGTTTTATTTCTCAAATGATCCATCGCAGGTTGCGTATTACCGATCTGGCAGAATGAAAAGACTTATTGCACAAATATTAAATAATGAGAGTTTTGATTTGGCATACATCCATCTTTTTCGAATGTTTCAATATGTCCATTTAATCCCCGACAATGTTTATAAAGTAACGGATTTAACAGATGTAATTTCGAAAGAAATCTTTAGATCAATTGGTAATGAAAATAATTTACACACAAGAATAATTAAAAGGGAGGCAACGAAAATAAGAAAATATGAACAGATGGTCGCGTGGACGACCAATGAGACATGGGTGATTTCTGAACAGGAAAAATGGGATCTAATCGCAAGTAGTAATTGCGAAAGGGTGAGTGTGGTTAAAAACGGGGTAAATATCAGTGGCGATATGAAGCGCCTTTATGATGATCCCAATATTTTATTTTTTGGATATTATAATACCAGTCACAATAAAGACGCACTGAAATTTTTAAAAGATAATATTATGCCAAATATCATAAAAAAAGTTCCAAATACTAAATTAACAGTTTTTGGAGCAGGGAAGTGGCGCACCCCGAAAAATGTAAAATCCAAGTTCCCTGTTAATTATTTAGGATTTATTTCTGATCTTAGCGACGTCTTTGTATCAGCAACTGTTATGGTGGCACCTATTTTATATTCTGCCGGAACACAAAATAAAATTTTAGAAGCCATGAACCATGGTGTCCCCGTAATCACCAGCAATTTTGGCAACGAAGGAATCGACGCAAAAAATGGCACCGAAATAATTCTTTGCAACAGTTCGGAGGAGTATGTGACCCAAATCTGCCGAATAATAACTGATGTTCGTCTAAATGAACATATTGGAGTAAATGGCCAAAAATACGTGCGTCAGAATTTTTCATGGGATAACGTGACTAAGAGGGTAAGTGAGATAGAAAAAACGCTTAAATCGCAAAATTTGAAGCCGAATTCATAAGGGAGGATTTTTGCAGTAGGGCGGCACGAGGTTCTGTATTTGCACTATTTATTGAGATAGATTAATATGAGTATAATCACTATTATACTCAGTTAAATACATACCCATGGACACAAAACAAAAACCGAGCCTTCCCCACCTGGATAAATATATTTTGCATTTGATCACACACAACTATTCAAAAGAAACAATTTATAATTACGAAAGAGATTTGCAACTGTTGGAAAATTTTTTGAAAAATGATTTGAAAATCCCCTTCCAAAAATTCGATAAGCAAGCATTGGAGCTTTATAAAGCCGAGTTGGTTTCGATTGATCGAAAAACGGCAAATGGAGTTACCGCGGGGGCCTCTACCCTATCGTCTCGTTCCATCAACAGGGCGCTTTCCGCTTTTCGTTCTTATTTATCATTTTTAATTGCAAATGATATTCCGTGTCCTTTACCGCGTGAAGCAGTCACATTAATTCGAATGGAAAGACGTCACGCGCGCGTAGCCGAATTGGAAGAATTGATTCGTTTGATTGAAGCACCGACAACAATGGAAAAAAATAAAGAAATTGCGTTGCGAAATCGTGCGATACTTGAAACATTGTTTGCAACCGGAATGAGAATATCAGAACTCGTGTCATTAAATTGCGATCAAGTGGACGGAAAAGGAAAGATATTTGTCAAAGGAAAAGGGAAAAAAGAAAGATTTGTTTATATGACGCCCAGGGCTACGGAATATGTTAATCGGTATGTGTCATTGCATAAGGACAAAAAAGGCGCGCTGTTTACCCCCCTGCGTGGCAGAAACGCAAAATCACAGAAAGCGAGAATATCAACAAACTATCTGCAAGATAAAATAAAAAAATATCGGGAGGCACTTGGAATTGTTGTGCCAACATCGGCCCATTCCCTAAGACATGGGTTTGCTACTTATCTCGCCGAGTCGGGTGCCAACCCCGCGGCTATTCAAATATTGCTCGGCCACGAATCTTTGGAAACCACAACGAGATATGTGCATCCCTCCGACAGGTTTGCCGAAACAACGCACAAAAAATTTCACCCGCTGCAAAACATCTAATGATTTGTCGCCACCAATTTTTTGGATATATTGCGGATGACTCCCAAAAGCGGGATATCTCAAATAATGACCAATGTCCACTACCCAATAACCACTGAATGACCACTAAGATAAATGACCAATTTCTACGCATAACGTCACCACTATGATGCTCGTATCCAGTGGTTATTAATGCATTAGTTATTCAGTGGTCATTGGTTATTGAGTATTGGTCATTAATCATGGATACACGAAGAAACACGATAAGAAATACTCGTTGGTTGATTAGATCTATCCCGCTATTGCGTGCGATCCCGTATTTCTTCTATCCTTTCGTTACGCAAACACTCGGTTCGTAACCCGCATCAATCGCCTCTTGTTCCGTTTTAAAGAAAACCAGGTTTTCTTCTTTAATACGTTTAACTTCGGCGCAACTTGTAAAATAGTATTTTGTGCCGTTTATCGACGCGGCATATTGGCCATTACCGGTTGTAGTACTATTTGTTGCATTATCGGTAGTTTCTCCTGCAACGCGTGGAAGCATACTCGCAACGGGAGTGGTTTTGGTCGCCGAGGTCAATACTGCGATATCGGCATCCGAAAACACTGATGGAACTGCGTTTGTGCCCTGAAAAACGATCGGAGACGCTTTTTTAGTCTCCGATGACCAATAACCCACCAAGTAGCCCAGAATCACCAGAAATACGCCTAAAACCCACATAAAAACTTTGTCCTCTCGCTTGGCGGTCAATTTTTGCCATTGGTCAGTTACGCTCATGTTAAACATATGGTACAACTATGGCTGATATTATCCCAGTAATACAACCGTCAAGAAGTTGAAAGTATTTGTTTTTTAATATATACTCATCAATTAAATGGAATACGCCTTTTTTCTTGGAAGCAACCCCGGTCTATCGGCCGTTGAGGTTCACGACTATTTTAAACGCATAAAAATTGTGGCGGATTTTGATTTAACTCGCCTGCCAAAATATTTAATAGTAAAAACCGATGAAACATTGAAGTGTCAGGCGATTATTGACGGTTTGGGCGGTACGCCGATGATCGCGCAAATAATCGGGGAATTGCCGGATTTGTCCGCCGAAACAATTATTGAAAAAACCGGTTTGGAGAGTCGATTTTCGGAAGGACAAAAACCAATTTTCTCAATTTCTTTTGAAACACTTGGTACTTCCCTGCCCGCCTCAAAAAGTCCGCGTGAAATTAGAACATTGGGGATAGAAATAAAAAAACTATTGAATAAAAAAGGTTGTCGTGTGGTGGTTCCGCAAATTGGAACTTCATTGAGCACCGCGCAATTATTTAATTCAGGCGTGCCGTTTAAGGCGGTTGGTATCCACATTATTGAGCTTGAAAGTGGTCGCTATGTCGCGATGATCGTTACCGCCGTGCAAGATATTGATTTTTACACGCGCCGTGATCGAGAGCGTCCGGAAGCCGATCCGGGCAAAGGAATGTTGCCTGTTAAACTTGCGCAAATTTTTATTAATTTTACACAAGCGGAAATCGGTTCAAAAATATATGATCCGTTTTGTGGCGCGGGTACGATTGTCGCCGAGGCCATGTTACAAGGTTTTAATGTAATAGCTACAGATATTTCTCTAAGACAAGTTGAACGCACAAAAATTAATACCGATTGGTTAAAAAACACATTTCCTAATTTAGTTGATCCGAGAAAAAACATTGTCGTTATGGCGCAAGATATCGAAAAACCGTTACGTGAGATCGAAAACAATTCGATTGACGCGATTGCTTCCGAGGGCTGGCTAGGGCCGGCTACCAACCACGAGTTATCGGCCTTCGAGATTGAAAATGTTTTCGTGAGAACCCAACAACTGCTTTATGCCCTGCTTGCCAATGTCAGTAGCGCGCTCAAAAGTGGGGCCACAGTGGTTGTGGCACTCCCCGCTTTTCGCGTCGATAAACGCATCGTAAGAGCGCCGTTTATGCAAGAAGAATTGCGAAAATTTTTACCAAAGGGCTACAAAGTTGAAAGCCTTGTCCCGGAAGGTTGGACAAATCCTGCCTTTCGCGACGCCGGTCAAGGAATGATGTTGTATGGTCGCCCAGACGCGGTGATTCTTAGGGATATTGTGCGAATAAGAAAAACAAATTAGCAAAGTATCACCTCGGAGGTGGTGCCTCAGCACCTCCTGCGAGGTGGTTTTGGGTTTGCGCTTAGAGCCTGGTAATAACATCGTTATCTTACCACTTATGGATGTGGCTGATTAATAATCACAGGGACATTGTTCACATACCAATGAGTATGTTAATATATAATCACATTATGGATAAGATATTAAATCACTCAATAGACGAGAGGGTATATAAAAGCGCAGTACTTTACTTCATAAAGTACTGCAACAATCAGTATTTGCACGCGACAAAACTGAACAAGCTTTTGTATTACCTTGATTTTATCTACTATCGCGATCACAAAAAATCCGTCACGGGCGACACCTATATTCACCAAGGTTACGGCCCAGTTCCGGCGCGAATAGATGAAATACTCGCCAGTTTGAAAAATGAAGGAGTGATAGAAACGGAAGCGGTTGCTCACAATGACGCGGAAATGATTAATTTCACCGTCAAAAACGAGGCGAAATTCGACGAAGCGGTTTTTACGCCCGATCAAAAAAAACTTCTAAAACAAATTTGCGATCAGTTTGGCGGTTGGCCGACGGAAAAAATAGTCGCACAAACGCACCTTGAAGCGCCTTGGTTTTATTCCAAACCCTACGAAATCGTGGACTATTCTTACGCGCGCGATATAGATTTTTTTCGAGAGTAACATCGAATTATGGCTTGGGTGTATGTGGAACGGGAAAACTTTGTTCGGATGTGCGAAAAGGCGGGCATTTCAATCGTAGTACGAACGGCGATTAAAACTTGGGCGCCGAGCGTAAGCAACCTATATCAGTTGGCTCGACAAAAACTGATTTATCGTTCTCCTAAAAATCGTTATGAAATTTGGGCGGCGGGAATCCCAAATCCGGACAGTAATAGAGGCAAAAGTGGCGGTTATCGCGTCGTCTATTTTTTTGATTTAACCGAAAAAACAATCAATCTGGACTTCATAGAGGAAAGAAAAGAACTCGGCTTCAAAAACGAAGGCCAAGCAAAAAAGAATCGCTACACCGATTACGTCAACCAACTGAAAATTTCTCTAAAAAAATTGGATGTTTAGCGTCCCTGCTCCTCAAAAGCTGTTAGCAGTTCATTCATATCCAGTTCTCGTCCCTCTTTTTCCGCCAAAGCCATAGCCCGACAAATAGCGCAGTCGTCGCAAGGCTCAAGGCCGGCTTCGGAAGCAACCTGTTTACTTTCCTTTTTTATCTTTTTTGACATGGGTTTTTGTTACTTTCCTTTTCTTCGGTTTTGACGTCCAGTATTTGCCGGGGTTTTTATCTCTTAGTTTTTTTATAATATCCTGTGCGTCTTTATCGGTGGCCACGTATTGCTTGATAATCTCCACCAGTTTATCGCTTTCGTGAAGTTCCAAATCTCTCGGAAAAGAAAAGAATATTTTTACGGCTTCCATAAACTTATCTTTTCCAAAATTGTCGTGCAACAGTTCCAATATCCTCGAATGATACTGAGCCGGGTACCAATAAACATTTGCCAAGTTGCCGATTTCCGCTTGTTTTTCATAAAATCCTTTTTCTACTTCAAAACACTTGATCAGCAATTGATACCACTTTTGCGCATCTTTTTGAGGCTTACTAAATTCCCGCTCCATGGTTTGATAAATGACATTAAAAATATTGCGAGCATAAATGTCAGAAAGCAATTCAAAATATTCCAAAGCAAGCTCTGTGTTTTTCGGCATTTCTTCGGGCGATCCTTCCCGCAAAGCGTGTTCGACGGATGACGCGAATCTGAAACAACTGTCAGGATCTTCTTTTTGCATTTCCTTTATGGTTTCAATCAGGATTGTTTTGAACTTTCTCTGATCATATTTCTCCGGTCCGAGATCGTCATATAAACCAGGCATGCCAAACCGCCAATTAACATATTTATTCTTTCTAAACTCTGCGTAGTAAATAAACAACGGCGCAGCTTCTTTTTTGATGTCAGCCGACAGGTTTGCTATGGCGGTCACGAACCTTAAAGAATCCTTCTCATTCAATGCCCTGATGGGGTCAAAAACGTGCAACACGCTCTTGATTAACGATTTTTGAACCGGCGGTGGCCACGCAATGAATTTATCCAGCAAATCAAATGCAACACTTTCAATTTCTTTTGACATTCGTAGTGCCCTTTCCCTGTCGTCGTTCAAAAACAGAAGCTCTCTGTTTTCCGGCAACACGGTCAGCCGGTTGCGAGCCAGTTGGCCAAGTGGTAGGGTGGCCATTTGTATTACGTAATAATTCGGGTCGTTAACCAACTTCTTCGTCAGTTCAATCACTTCGGCCACTTGTCCTCGCCCCGAAAGTACGGCGCATTTCGTCAGCACCCACCCGCACCAACCGCGAACCGAAGCAATTGCGTTCGATTCCTTACCTTCCAGAATACTTTTGTGTTCACTGTATTTATCTTCCGGATCGCGCGGATCTTTGCCGAGCGAATACGGGTCTGGGTCGTCGATAAAAATACGAATAATTTTTAATGCCTCGACTATTTTTTTCTTGGTCGCCAGCCTTGCCGCGAATTGAACGAAGGCCTCGCGACAACTGGCGTTAGTCAGCCACTTGGATATTTCAGCTACATTGTCGCCGTGTTTTTTTAAGAACGGAACGACAACCTCTTTGTAAATTTTCAGTAGCAATTCTTCGTCATCGGAGTCATCGTTTCCCAAGTGATTAAACAAAGCGTAGGAATAAATAATTTGCTGATCTTCACTGGGTTTTACCTCGTTTTCCAACAAACGAATTATCGACAAGCCGGCGACATAATCTTTTCTGATTATTTCATTCAACAGAGAGGCTACGGTATAAGCGCCAAAATGATCACTTTTTTCTTTTTTGATATAGTCGCTTGCAATAAAGGTTGTAAACAATTCAACGGCAAGTTTCAAATCAGTTTCCAGCAGTGTCTTAATGCCTGACACAACTTCGAAATCAAACATAAAACGCTCGTAATACTTTGGGTTAGAGTACCATTTTCGCATCGTTTGTTTGGCTTGCAGAAAACCATTTTTGGCCAAATCGGTCACAATCCGTTCAACAAAGGGATTAACCGGAATGCCGTATTTTTTAACAGTCAGTTCAACCAACTTCCATTTTTTGCCGTCGGACAGAGCAATGTTGCCGGCAGACCAATAGATCAGTTCGGATTTGTGCGGAATGCCTTTTTTTAAAAGAATAAATTCTTTTAAAATCTCAAAAGCCTCGTTGGAAACATTTTCGTCCGTGTTCACATATCGGTTTATGACTATTTCACAAACCGCGCGGTTTAAAAAATCAGGCTTGTACTTGTTTACCTCGTGTGGCATTGAGATACAACGCTCTTTGATAAATTGCCAACCCTTGGCTTTATCCTTTTCGTAATATTGATTAATGGCCGGTGTAAGAATGAAAGACACAAAATGCCGTTCATTAATGGCATATTGGCCGGAATCATAAGAAATTCCGCCACCCATATATTCCCACCCTTTGAAGTTCATTTTGCTTTTGAATTTTTCATAATATTTTTGGTATTGGGCACTCGCCATTTTTACAAATTCGTCAAACCGGCCTTCGAAATCTTCATTTAGCCATTCACGCAATATCTCGTAAACGTCGCGGGGGGCGTGGTGGATAAATTCTCCTTCGTCTTGCGTGATATTAAACGCGGAGGCGATTAAATCAATAACTTTTTGTTTCAGGTTGCCTTCCGTGTCGCGCTCGTATATTTTTCGCGCAAGCTTGCAAATTTCTTCTTTTTCCCATTCGCCGTGTTCGTTTCCGGTATCTTTGAGATAGAAAAAATCATTTTCATTAAACATAATCAGGTCTTTCGCTATAATGAACGCGTCGTCCAGATATTCTGCACCATCCTCCCCTTCGATAATCTTTTTAACTATCCTCACAATATCCACGTTAAAATAATCGGTTCGATAAAAACCACGAATCATTTTTGTGTATTTTTTAATATAGCTCAATATATACTTTCGATTTTTGTCTGTATGTAAATTGTTTTCGAAAATATAAAAGATTCCGAAGTTAAATGCATAGATCCTATTTAATTTCCAAACAGGATCCCAGTTTTTTAGAACCAACTCGTTATGTTTATTTTCCAGCCTATCTTTCGCAAACTTTAATCGTTCATAATCGGTTGAAAATGCAGAAAGCTCTTTTGGCACTTGCCATATACCATGGTTCGGATTACTTAATGCTCTTTCGAGTTCCCAGAATTGTTGCTCCCTTTTGCTTAGTTGCTCGTTGTAATAAACACTATTTTGCCTTGTTTCAACAGCAATGTTATTTATTTCTTTCAGAATATCTATTCGGGAATATGTGTCACCGACAGCCGACCCGATATAAATTTTTTGCACAAGGATGCTATCTGAGATTCTTTTAATGTCTTCTTCCGATAACCAAAAGTTTAACAGATCGGTAAAAAGGGAATAAATTGTTTTTTGTATAAATCCAGATTTTATATGCCAAAACCTAACCCTAGGAAGTAAACTAATCATTGCCGCGGAATACCCTTTTTCCTTAAATTGATCTTTTACACCATCCCAATAACGAGAATTTTCAACGCGGGAAATTAATTCTGTATTAACATTAGTGCAAACGATCAGTATCTCGTCGGCGTCTGCGACTTCTTTGCTTGCTACCACCTTAGTCAGAAACTCTTTTAAATGTGCGTAATTAAAAGGCTTTTTTCTATCTTTTGATTCACAAATTATTCTTTTACCATCATTAAAAACTAGATTGAAATCTTCAAACCCCTGGGCTTCAAGGTGAATATGTGAAAAATTTGGATCGCGTAAAAACTGCAGAAATAACGACATGGCAGCCCATGCCTGTGTATTAATTCCTTTATAGTTGCTTTGTCCTGCTCTGCCCATAAGATTATTTAAACTCAAGGTAAAAATGAATTCCATTGTCCGACCCAAAATCCGATGCGGTCAATTCTCTTATTGGCAAACTGGCTAAAAGTAAATGCCTGGGTGGACATACAAAGGAAACGATTCCCTGCGGATGCGAAAGACAGAAATCTTTTATACTGGCAAATAAGCAACGTCCAGCTGGGTCTATTTTTTTGAACAGATTAATTAAATCAGCTTTTTTTCCATCAACTATTTTCGAATATTGCTTTTTATTGAAAATTTTACTCTCTCCGATTGACGTTTTTTCTACAGTTTCAAGTTCGGGAGATGTCCCCGTGCTAAGAAAATCATTCTTTGTTGGAGTAATAACATATGGATAAGTATTAATTGAAAGCGCAACCACCTCATTTCTAGAAAAAGTATACTGTTGAGTATTTATGCCAAAAACAAAGTTGGGAGGGGTGCCTGGGTTAGTAAGACGAATTTCCTCAATTTTTATATGTAAAACATCGTCAACTAATAAACTGTGTTTTGCCTCCCTCTCTCTTACATAAGAACGTCTATGTAGATAACCATCGACCGATTCTTTTTCTAATTCTTTTTGGATTACTGATATTATTTCATTGTGTTTAGTTTTATCACTATTTGATGCATTGGGAAAAATCTCGTTTGCATCGATAATATTTAAATGAGGGATTTTATCCTTCAAGAAATCAAAATCCCATATACTAATTTTGAAAGGAAATTTGTTTATAACATTTAAACTTGTTAACCTTTCGGAAAATATTGTATTACTTTTATATCTTTTATGAGGGATAAAAATACAATATACATCCGGGTAATAGCTACTCCCCATAGACATTAGCTCTAAAATCTTATCGCTAAAATCAGATAGCTCTACTTCTAAAACATCGCTATAATTATGATTGTGTTTTTGGCGATTGAGATCTTTACATTCGAATTTCCAAAAATATTCCTTTCCTTGTATTTTAAAATTAGCATAGGCATCATACCCATTCTGTAGTCCTGAACGATTAGGCCAATATAAGGGCGTGAAAAGGTTCCTCATTATATTCGCCAAGTTATTTTCTAATTGTTGACCCTTGCTCATATATTTACTTTTTCATTGCCCTCAACAATTTTTATTTCCTCATTTGTTAAGTCGTAGAGACTATACACCAACGCATCTATTTGGCGTTCAAAGTCCTGGATCTTAGCTTGTTTTTCGGCGTTTACTAAATAGTCGTTAGATTGAATCACCTTTTGTATATTGTCTTCGAGAGCAATAAAATCAAGTTGAATATTATTCTCAAGTACTGCCTGCGGAATGGGTATTTGCTGGATGTAAAAGTCATACAAGTGCATTGTTCTTATTGCCCGTGCGTAGATGAAATTGTATGCATACCAATTTACAAAGCTGGAATTAAGATAAGAAAGCCAAAATTTTGACGACAATTTATCATCTAACGCAAAAGACATCAGCGTGTTAGTGATAATTATTCCTTCGGCATCATAGCAAGCTGTTAACTTTATATGTGGCTTTGGATTATCAATATGTGCAACTAAAACTTGCGCTATAACTTTTGGTTTTAAAAATTTTTTGGCTGAATCCCAATTCAATTTTGATTTATTTTTTAACCACCTATTAGATTTTATTTTCCATCGAGCGATATCTATGCCCTTTAAAAGTTTATAATCGGTTTGTTTATCAGAGAAAAAGTCTGTTCCAATAGCAAGACCCAATCTCCCCTTAACAAGGTGTTCGTTTGTTTTTGCGTCCTGAATTTTTTGCCAAAGCGTTTTAGAGATAAGCAATTTATAGATTTGGGCTGTACCATTTTCCGCAAATATTTCGGCCTTATGTCCTGATGCAAACTCAAAAACAACATCGTTCTTATTCAAATAAGAACATCTCACTTTATCATTAGAGCTGTTTTTCACTAAACCAAAAGCATTAGCCTCAAGTAACACTTCGTCAAACGCCTTACTTGAGTCAAGCAAAAACCTAAGATTATATTTCAACCAATACTCTTTCCTGAATCCATCCCACGCATCACCATACAGTGATTTCTTGGGGATTATGAAAGTTAAAATACCGTTCGGTCTAACTAAATTGTTAAATGATTTTTTACAAAATAATTCAGCACTGTCACCACTACTAAACTCAATATTTTCTATTTTTCGATAATATGTTTTTTGTTCTGAAGTCAAAACATTTCTAAAACCATACGGCGGATTTCCGATTACCACGTCAAATCCTTCTTTAATGCCGAACATAAACAACGGATCGAAAAATTCGGCACTGGAGTCGGAATTAAACGGATCGTAGGACAATAATTGTTCCTGTCGTTTTGATTTTTTGGTTTTTATTATTGACCCTTTGCCATTACCTTTTAATAAATCCGCAAAATCTTGCTTCATTTTTTCCTTAATATTCCGACTGCTGGAGGTGAAATAACGATCCCTAATCGTCCGCATTTTTTCTTCCAGCTTATCGTGATCCCAAATAGAAGTTTGGCCGTTGGGCGCCAAGGGAATTAAGCTGTTGGCGCAAACAAATTTAAATTCCAAATTTGGCAACGGATCAATACCCATATTCTGCCTATCCGGCAAAATCGGCTCGTCTACCACCAGTGAAAGCCAAGCGCGCAGGCGCGATATTTCCACCGCCATCGGCTCGATATCCACGCCGAAAATGTTTTTCTCAATAATTCCCAGTTTTGTTTTGTAACTATCAAACCGACTTTCAATGCGATCATAAACCGTGGAGATTAATTGCATCATCCCAATTGGAAATGCTCCGGAGCCACAAGCAGGATCGAGAATTTTCATTTCATCCAACGCGGAGACCAATTTTGCTTTATAGGGAGCGATGTCGCGTCGATCATTTTTTGAGTCAAACTCGTGCTCTTTTTTATCTAACAATAATGACAATAATTTTTCTTTGCGTTCATCTTCGCCCAGTTTTTCTGACAAAAACGCTCGCAAGCTTTCTTTGCACATATATTCCACAATTTCACGCGGTGTATAGAAAGCGCCTTTCGCTTTGCGCGCCTGCTTGCCGGTTTCGTCCGTAATTTCTGCGAGCAAGTTTTCAAAAATCCTGCCCAACATTTCCGGATCAATTGCCACTTGCTGAAAATCGCTGGTAGATTCGTCGGTGGTGAAATGGTAGCCATTTAAGAAGGCATAGAACCGCTGGAAAAAATCGGCCGGAAAAGTGAGTAGAGGGTCGCCATTGAGATCAGAATCCTTCGGTTCAAATAAACCGCCGTTCAGAAATGGAGTTTTAGCGTCTGTTGGAAAAAGGGTTTTCGCGCCCTCCTTTTTTCCAAACAGCGTTGCGTCAATTTTGTCCGCGTTTTTTTCGCGCTCGTCCATTGGCGTATTAAGCGTGCGGAAAAATAGCAATTCGAGTTTTGAATGATAATAATTGGTGGCATCCGTACTAGAAGCGTCAAAATAGCCATACTGCTCCGAAATTATCCCCTTTTTGCGGAGAAACCAGCAGAAAATCAATCGGCCAATTAAGCGCGTGGCAAATTGCCGGCGATGATCGCCTGCCAGGATATTTTTGTTTTCCAAATGTTGGAGTAGCTCGGTAAAAAAGCGTGAGATTTCTTTGTAGAATTCTTTATTAAGCGGACGAATATCGAAGCTATCCCATAAAATGTGATGGACTTGCGCCTTATTGGTAAAATCAAAACTCTGGAGCCAGTGGTTAAAAATTGTTTTTTGGGTGTTGGATAGTTTTCCATCCAGTTCTAACGTGCGGATTTTATAGTTGTTGCTTAAAACAATAATCAGCTTGTCCGCTTTATCGGATACCACAAAATCAATCCCGACATTTTTATTCGCGTAAATTTTTTCATCCTCAAAATTCGGGGTTAAGGTAACCAGATTGGCAATTACTTTTTTTGACGGTTTTTGCGCCCAAAATAACTTAAAATCAATGCCGTAATCCTTCTCTGTTTCCAGTGCGTAACTGGCTTTTCGATCCGCGAATTCCGGCGCGTTTTTCACCCAGCCCGGGTGCGCTTTCAGTTGTTTAAATTGACGTAATGTTGGTGTTGCAGAGACCACACCGAGCATAGACACAATCTCTTTTGCCACGGAAAACACATCGTTTAGATTTCCGCTCTTCTTGGCGCTCTGAAGGGCGTCGTCAATTTTGGAAAAGACTTCGTCGGCGTGATTATTTATTTTCACGGGCATATAACAATAATGATTGGGCTTGATTAGGAATAATAATCGTCTCTTCTTCGGCTACAGCCTCGCGAGCCAGGGCTATCAGTTCTTTAAGGTTATCATTATACGGCTTTTGGTTTCGGTGCGCCTTCGCGACATCTCTCACAAGATTATCCATTTTACTGTTGAGCAAGTGATTGTGGGTGTTAAAAGCATTACCCACCAGATCTATTTCCTCCAGCGTGTAATTATGGTCGTGCATAATCCGCAATATCATCGCTTTTTGCCCCGTCGGCAATGACGCTTCTTCGTTGCCGATCGAGAAATTTGTCGGTATGTCGGCCACCTCTTTCAGTTTAATCTTATCAAGAGTTAGCTTATCGACATCCCTGCGATTGTCGGTTTCATTGGTTCTAATTAATCGTAAAGCTTCCAGGACCGGCATAGCGCTACGCTCCTCGCCGTTTCGGTTCATTTTAATGAATTGAGGTATCAGTTTTTCATGGTCTTTGTAAAGTTCGCTTAATGCTAAAACCTCCGGCAATAATTCATCCTTTTTCGTTGGTAAAACAGCCCACTTGCCTTTTGGGATGTTATAAATTGACTGCTTGTATTCTTCTGTTTTTTCCGTGTCATTCGCAAACTGTTTCAAATCGTGCACAAAGTCGTCTTCGGCAAGTAAAAAGTCACCTGCTTCTTCAGCGAGCTGATAAGCCCTAAGCCTCTTTTGTTCGTCGTCGCTGTAAATCTCAATAAACTCCATCGGGTTAGCTGTTTCCCCCAGCACCGACTGATCAATTCCGATTGTGCTATTAATTAATTCAATTTTTCCCTCCAATCTTTTTACCAGTCTTAAATATGCCTCTAGTTTTTTATCGGGGCTCATATTAAAAATAATTATTTTCGCGTATTCCGATCCAAGCCGGTTCACGCGCCCGTTGCGTTGTATCATACGCACGGGATTCCAGTGCAGGTCATAATTAATAATTGTTCCGCAGTCTTGCAGATTTTGCCCTTCAGAGAGAATATCTGTTGAAAACAAATAACGCAATTCACCCTTGTTTTTATCGCATTGCTTGTAATGTTTGGCAATTGGCGCGAAACGTCCCGCAAGGTCTGTCGCCTCGTCACGATTTTTTCCAGTAAGAAAGCCTGCGTTTGTTTCATTCACCAAACCACCCGACGCGACTTGTATGTTTGCTTTTAAATATTCCACAGTATCAGAAAAGTAAGAAAATACCAGTACTTTTTCCCCCGCCGGTTTTGTTTTGTTCAGCTCCACTAAAACATTTGCCAACTTGGCCAATTTTGTGTCGCCTTGTTTAAACAACAAAAGACAATCTGAAATAATCTTTATAATTTCTTTTTCCATGGTTATGTCTTTCTTAAATGCCTCCACGTTGTATTTGTTTTCATCTACCTCGTCTTGAACATGCTTTTCCAAAAGTTCGGCATCCACATCACTCAAATCTTCCTCGTCTTCATCACGCATCGCGTCACACAGAACATCAAGATCTTTCATTGCTAATATTTTTTCTTGCTTAAGCCCCTTTTCAAACATAACGAGATTGTTTTCGTATTTTTTCAATGATTTTTCGATGGCGTACACTGAAGATTCCATGCGTTTTAAAAAGATAGTGCGAAAAATGCCGTAAATGCCACGTTGTTGTTGGAGCGCTTTGCTTTGTTCGGCAGGCAAACGCATTTCTTTTATTTGTTCTTTGGTTTTTCCATAATATCTTGTTTGATAAATACGCCACCGATACGGAATAAAGCCCAACATCAGAATCATTTGATATACAAAATAAACGGGAGATTCATTAGTCAGATCAGCTTCTGAATAAACTCGCTCCGCCAGTTCCAGTTGATCCAAAGGATGCATAAGCATACTGCATTTTTCCACGATATCCTCGGGTTTCCTGCTGTAAACAGACAACAAATCAATCTGTTGTGACTTGTTCTCCATAATTTTTTTGGTCATTTCCGGTGGCAAATGATAATTGGCGTTTTGGGGATCTGCCTTGGGAAATTCGTATTCTTTTCCGTTTATAATTAGTTTTCCGTATTCTTTTTCAATACCCTGACGCGTTCGACGCACAACAAGGGTGCGAATAATCGGAGCCATGATTTGCTTAATTTCTGCATAATCCGGCATTTCCTCTTTATTAAGTTTGCGATTGATTTTATTTTGCAAATCAGCTACGGCCTGAAAAAAATCTTTCATCTCGCTTTGTCCGGTTTTCCGATCAACAGTCATCACCTTATCCACAACATCCCCTCTGCCTCTTGTGCCAAGTATCAGCTGTCTACTTAAGTCTTGAATTTCGTTATTGATTGGTGTGGCGGTTAATAAAAGCACATCAGCTTTTTTGTTATTTCTAATCCAATTTAATAACGCATTGTATCTGGTACCGCCGGTTTTTCTTAGGTTATGTGATTCATCAACAACAAACAACGACACAGAAGCCAAATCATCAAGTTTTTGCTCTTCTTTCATTGCGTTAATATTTTGAAGGATCACGGGTTTCAGATGCATCACACCGGAGTTTATTAATTCTGCTTTCCATTGTTCCTCCAATGACTTCGGACATACCACGATTACCCGCTTCTTACCCTCCTCACTATCAAGATAATGTTTCATAACTTCGATTGCCGTGTATGTTTTTCCCAACCCCACCGAATCGGAAAGCATCGCTACGTGATA
Organism: bacterium; assembly: GCA_030647555.1. Lineage (NCBI taxonomy): Bacteria > bacterium. Next base: position 70,327 of record JAUSJG010000004.1, read on the forward strand.
TTTTTCCAGCTTTCTAAGTAACTGTTGAACATTTCTTTTTTGGAATTCCATTAACTCATAACTTTTATCCGTACTTTCCTTGAGAGCAACATCCTCTAGTTCGTCTTTGTAGAGTTCGTAAAGGGTTTTTATGTATGTTTCATATGGACTGAATAATACGTCGCCAACAGGAGACATTTCCAGAATCTCAATAAATTTTCCGTTCCAATTTTCCGTTGTCGGGTCATTCCATAATTGATCAAACCAAAACAAGTGCCCCACTTCTTGTTGCTCCGATTGCGGTTGAAAGGTTACAATCCGCGAGTCCTCTTCGATATCATTTAATTCCGTATTCACCGTTAGACCATTTTTGGTAAAATTTGACGAGCCGATTATGCCAACCGCTTCATTTGATTTATAATCGCCAAAAACATAACACTTGGCGTGTAAAAATGTTTTTCGATAGACTTTAACTTCCAGTTTTCCCGCGCTGATTAATGCTTTTATTTGAATTACAACTTCCTTGAGTTTTTTGTCTTGAATAATATTTTCTAAATCGTGAAAAATATCCTTGTCTGGAAAATCCGGTTCTGGGGCACTTATTGCGTGTCGAGGAATAAGGGGTTCGCGTCCTATCAATAATCGGATTTTATCCAAATTTTTTATTTTATCAATAAGCAGAGCGGTGCCGGGCAAATCCCAATAGCCTGTCGCTATTGATACTTGTTTGAAGTTTGGCATTATCTCGCAAATTACATCTGCGAGTTTGTGTCTGCTATTGTCGATAATTTGGGGTATTTTAGGCATTGATAATCACTAATTCTCAAAAAATTATTTCAAAGACTATGCAATTAAATTACTCTCATTGGACGGTATAATCAACCATTCTGTATGTAGTATTTGGCATATTGGAGCAACAGACACCTCCTGTATCAAAGTCTTGTCTTGTTCTTTGACAACAACCGGTGGTTTTTGTTACATTTCCAACTGAAGCATGCAATAATACCTTAAGAGGCGCTGGGGTGTTCCCTCGGAGATTCCGGGGCTTAAGCTCCAGATAACCACCTCTCAAGACGCTGCTTCTACTAGAAGATGATAAATTTGGATCGGGGCGTCCCCGGTCGGCAAGGGGTCCCGCAAGGGACTTTTTGTTATTATGGGAATACTTTGTATCCATATCCATCAACCTTTCCGTTGTTGGAAATGGCTACTTCTGATACCCATATACTACATACCAAATACAAGATACTCCGTGCGCTGGACAAAATTCTTATTATCGTTTAATCTGCTTAAGTCAATTAAAGTAATCATTTCTCACCCATATGGCACATAAAAAAGCTGGAGGTTCAACCGCGCTGGGTCGCGATTCGCAAGGGCAACGCCTTGGCGTTAAAATTTATGGCGGTTCCAAGGTTACAGCCGGGGCGATTATTGTTCGTCAACGCGGATCAGGCTATCGCGCCGGTACCAATGTAAAAATCGGCAAAGACGATACGCTTTATGCGCGCGTAGCCGGAATTGTGAAGTTTCAACAAAAGAAATTGCGGTCATTCCACGGCAAGACTATCATTCGAAGTCTAGTACACGTGTTGAGCAAATAATCTCAACTAAAGGACAGCCATTGGGCTGTTTTTTAGCAAATACACGACGGAATCCCTCCCCGCCTCCCTTTGAACAAAGGGAGGAATCGCGACGTTTCCCTCCTTTGTTCAAAATTGCACACGCCTCGGCGGTGTTGCCCTGATGGGCTAAAGGGCGGGGGTGGATTATTCGAAAATAATATATTAACTTCTATCTTTGATGGCCGCTTTAATAAACCCATCAAAAAGCGGGTGCGGTACGTTTGGGCGACTGTTAAATTCCGGGTGGAATTGTACCGCCACGAAGAACGGATGGTCTTTAAGTTCAACAATTTCCACGAGGTTATTATCAGGTGTTGTGCCGGAAATTATTAGCCCTTTTGCCTCGAGTGTTTCGCGGTAGTCGTTATTGAATTCGAAGCGGTGGCGGTGGCGTTCGGTGATTTCCTTCTTTCCGTATAATTCACGCGCCCTAGACCCGTTTTTGAGGCTACAAGGCCAGGCACCAAGACGCATTGTGCCACCCTTACGGTCGATTCCCTTTTGGCTTTCCATGATGTGAATTACTTGGTTGGCGGATTTTGGATTGAATTCTTCACTGGCGGCGTCGGCAATACCTGCAACATTGCGGGCAAACTCAATTGTTGCCAGTTGCATGCCAAGACAAAGACCTAAATACGGAATATTGTTTTCACGGGCATATTGAATTGCTTGGATTTTTCCTTCCGTGCCACGTTTTCCAAAACCGCCCGGAACAACCATTCCTGCCACTTTTTTTAAAGTTTTTACAGAAAGTTTTTTCTTTTCAATTTCTTCCGCGTCCACCCAAACTATTTCTAAATCACGCCCGTTATTCCAGCAAGCGGCCTTCAAAGCTTCGGTCATGCTCATATATGTATCTTTCATCTCGAGATACTTCCCTACTATCGCAATCTTTAATTTCGGTTTTTTTTGCTTGATTATTTTGACTAATTTTTCCCAATGCCCGTTCTTGAATTTCGCTTTTTGTTCAATGTTAAAATGTTTGAGAATTAATTTGTCCAACCCATATTCCTGCATTAAGAGTGGAGCTTCGTAAACAGAGTCCAATGTTGGCATAGGAACGATGGCGTCCGGCGTAACATTTGTAAACTGTGCCAGCTTTCCAATAATCTTTTCCGGAATCGGATAATCACTGCGAACAATTAAAACATCCGGTTGAATGCCGATGTTGCGCAAATCGCGGACGCTGTTTTGCGCGGGCTTGGATTTTACTTCTCCGCTTGCTTCAAGGTGTGGCAAGAACACTAAATGGACATATAAAACGTTGTCGCGACCCACATCAAGATGTAACTGACGCATTGCCTCATGAAAAACGACACCCTCGTAATCGCCAACAGTGCCGCCGATTTCGACGATATGAATATCATAGTCCGCACTTTGAGCGGCTTTCCAAAGTAGAGATTTGATCATGTCTGTTACTTGCGGAATAACCTGGACGGTTTTGCCTAAGTACAAGCCTTTCCTTTCATTGTCGATAACCGCCGCATAAATGCGTCCGGCCATCACCGACGAATCTCGTGTCAATTTTTCATCCAAAAATCGTTCATAGTGTCCCAGATCCAAATCCGTTTCGCCACCATCATCCGTAACAAAGCACTCGCCATGCTCTCCCGGATTGAGTGTTCCCGCGTCGCTATTCAAATACGGATCGAATTTTTGGATATTAACCTTAAAACCCTGTCGTTTTAAGATATTTCCCATTGATGCGCAGGCGATTCCTTTTCCCAGGCCGGAAAGTACACCGCCTGTAACGACAATAATTTTTGGGTTTTTATTATCAGTCGAAGAACCGCGAGCTTTATTGGTGACTTGCGGGTTGGTTTCTTTTATATTTTGGGGCATGGGATGTAGAAGTTTAATTTCTATTAGGGCTTGGTAATTAATAAACGCTTCAATATTATGTTTAATACGCTTCAAAGACGACTGACTTTGATTGAACAAAATCTTGAAACGTACTTAACGTACGTTGAAAGATTTTTGATTGAGAAGCAGTTGTATTTGAAGATGGATTGGACATAAGATGAACCGTTTATTAATTACTAAGCCCTTATCTTCGCGGATTTATCTTCTTCACCTTCGACGACAACAATCACGTCCGCCTCGAGTGCGTGAGGAAATTCCAGATGCACCGGCGTTTCGCCGATTTGCTTAATTGGACTCTTAAGACGAACAACGCTTTTAGACAACTTGGTTCCTATGGCCTTCTCAATTTCTACCGTAATATCCTTAGCGGAAATAGAACCAAACGCTTGTCCTTCCGGACCAACTTTCAACTTCATTGGGATTGTTTTTCCATCAATAGAGTCTACTTGTTTTTGTACTTCTTCTAAAAGCATCTTTTGTTCCTCTTGTTTCTTTGCAGCCTTCTTTTCAACTTCCTTAACACGTCCATCAGTGGCTTGTGCCGCTAAACCATTAGTAAACAAATAATTACGTGCGTATCCTTCGCTCACATTAACCACATCGCCGGCCAATCCGACATTTTTTACGTTTTCTAACAAAACTACATTGATATCAGTCATGGGAAAAATATAACACTATGGGTATACACAATGCAATAAGGAGTCAAGAGAGGTTGTTTTTGCATTTTAACACATCAAATTATCAATTTTCAATGACCAATTTTCAATTAATTATCCAACCTTCGCTAAAGCTTCGGTTGGCAGGCAATGGCTCAATTAGTTGAGTTACGGCGTCGTCTTTTGATAATTATAAAATTGAACATTCATTGATAATTGGTCATTGAAAATTGATAATTAACACTCGAGGATTTGATCTATCGAGAATTTTCTATCTCAGTTTGTAGAACGCCAACCGCCTTATCCAATTGCACGTCAATTTTGTCCGTTGAATCTTGGTCATCAACTTCAATGTCGGGCGTGATGCCTTTTTCATGAATGGCGTCGCCTTTTGGCATAAACCATTTGGCAATCGTCACGCGCAGACTGGAGCCATCGCTAAGGCTGATCATTTCCTGAACCGAACCTTTTCCAAAAGATTTTTCACCGATGATTTTAATTCCACGATTATCCCGCAAGGCCCCCGCAAGAATTTCCGACGCAGACGCCGACCCGCCATTCAATAAAACAATGGTTGGAATTTTGTTCAGCTCCCCCGGACCCATGGAATAATGGGTGACGGTTTTTTTAGGATCAATAGGAATTTCCTTCACCACGACGTCTCCCGTTTTTAGGAAGTGGCCGGCGATTTCCACGGCGCCATCCAAAACTCCTCCCGGGTCGTTGCGCATATCCAAAACAATTCCTTTTACGCGCGCTTGCGAAAGTTGTTTTACAATTTCCTTAAATTTTACGGCCGTATCTTCATGAAAAACCGACAAATTAATAATACCGATGCCATCTTTTATCTCAAGCGTGACGCTTTTTAACACGATATTGTCTCGCTTTATCGTAATCTCAATCGTTCCGTCTTGTTTTTCACGAATAATTTTCAATTTTACTTCCGTACCAACGGGACCGCGAATTCGATTGGCAATTTCCGTGATCGATTCGTCCTGTTTAATTATTTTATCATCAATCGCGATGATGTAGTCGCCCGCCTTTACGCCCGCTTTTTGTGCCGGCGAATCTTTTAACGGCGCCACGACTGTCACAAGATCGTTTTTGATGGAAATTTCCACGCCTATTCCGGAAAATTGACCGCTAAGTTCCTCGGCAAATTGTTTTGTTTCTTCCTTGTTGGCGTAGGCGGAAAACGGATCGTCTAATCCGGAAACAAGACCCTTTAAAATTCCATCCGAAAGATTTTCATCTTTGATCGGGCTGACATATTTTTTGTGAACAATCTCCCATACTTCATTGATTAAATCGGTACTAATCGCCCTGGGTAATTCACGAGAAAAAATGCTGGGCCGTGTAAATGAAGCATTGTTGGCAGTGGGTGCGAGATTATTTTTGCCGACACTTGTGCCAATAAAAAAAGCGACTACAACTAATAAAATATAACCAATACGATGTAGTTTTTGGAAATTAATTGTCATTGGCTTTGGGAAGTGTAACGGCGATATGTAATTCCTTAAGTTGTTTTTCAGAAACTTCCGAAGGTGCGCTCATCATCGCGTCTTGGGCCTTACCGTTCTTGGGGAACGCATAAATATCGCGAATACTTGTCATATCCCAGAGAACCATCATTAGGCGATCAATACCGGGCGCGCACCCACCGTGTGGTGGTGCACCAAACTTAAAGGCCGAAATCATTCCACCAAAACGTTTTTCAACTTCTTCCTTAGTGTAACCGGCGATTTCAAACGCTTTGTACATAATTTCCGGTTCGTGGTTTCGGATTGCGCCGGAGCTTATTTCAAAACCGTTCAAGACAAAATCATACTGGTACGCCAAGATTTTCAACGGATCTTGTTCGTTTAATGCTTTCATCCCACCTTGGGGCATCGAAAATGGGTTATGTGAAAAATCAATTTTGTTTTCTTCCTTGTTGAATTCGTACATCGGGAAATCCACCACCCAGCACCAAGCGGCCTTTTTGGGATCTTTCAGACCGAGCAAGTCGGCAGTGGCGATTCTTACCTGCCCAAGTGAACTGCACGTTTTTAGCCACTCACCCGCCCCAAAGAATAAGCCATCACCGTCAACGGCACCAGCTTTTTCAATCAATTTTTTTGTAAGATCTTCACCCAAGTATTTATCGATCGGTGACGCCGGCTTTCCGTCTTTAATTAAAATATAGGCCAAGCCGTTTGCGCCGGAAGCCCTCGCTTTTTCGGTTAAACCATCTATTTCACTGCGTGTGAATTTTGCGCCACCCGTTACATGCAACATTTTTACCACGCCGTCATTTTTTATAACATCAGAAAACACTTTAAATCCGCAATCTTTTACCATTTCCGAAACATCGTAAATTTTTAGATCATAACGTAGATCGGGTTTATCAATCCCATATGTATTCATCGCGTCGTGCCAGGTAATGCGCGGAAACGGTGCCTGGAGAACAGTTTTTTCACTAAACTCATTTGTGAGTTCAATCATTAATGGCTCAATCATTTGAAAAACGTCTTCTTGTTCCACAAAACTCATTTCCATATCGAGTTGATAGAATTCTCCGGGATGCCGATCGGCCCGAGGATCTTCATCACGGAAACACGGCGCGATTTGGAAATAACGGTCAAAACCGGCCACCATTAATAATTGCTTGAATTGTTGTGGCGCTTGCGGTAGCGCATAAAATTTTCCCGGATAAAGCCGGCTGGGTACTAAAAAGTCACGGGCGCCTTCGGGGGATGAATTAGTTAAAATCGGCGTTTGTACTTCCGTAAAGTCATTTTTGTGCATATATTGTCGAATGTATGTAATCAATTCGTCACGACGCTTTAATAAATCTTGCAGTCGTCGATGTCGCAAATCAAGGAAACGATATTTCAGACGAATTTCTTCGTTGGCATTGCTTTCGCCCGCAATTTCAAATGGCAGGTTTTCGCAAGTGCTCAAAATTTCCGCCGATTTTACTTCAATCTCAATTTCACCCGTTGAAAGGTTCTTATTAATCATATTTGCCGGACGCGCCGTGACTTCGCCGGAAATTTTAATTACATATTCATTTCTTAGCTTGTTGCCCAGTTCAAAAATTTCCTTTCCCGATTCTTGGCGAAAAGTAAGTTGGGTTATACCGTAACGATCTCGCAAATCAATAAAAATAACGCCGCCGTGATCACGGCGAGTATTCACCCAACCGGCCAAATTTACCGTTTCACCGACCTGCTCTTTTCTTAGGGCCCCACAATCGTGGGTGCGAATGGAAGTTTTGGTAGTCATTGCTTAAAAGGATAGCGTAAGACCGAAGTCAGTACAAGGAAATTTATCTTCAGTCTTCCAGTAGCGAAGATCTCCTTTAAAAAGAAAAAACCGTGCGCAGGTCTCTTGGTATCGATGTTTTTTGGATAGGGTGGGGTGGGCACCACAATCTTAAAACATCAGAGATTGCGCACGGCAAGAACAGTATAGAACAAAGTGGCACCCGAGCAAGGTGCGATCCTCTCACGCACGTTCTCAACGCGCGGATCCTCATAAAAACATTTATTTTACAAATGAGGCGCAAGGATTACGCAACAACTTGCCCGGGTTACCACTCGTAACAACAACTAGGTGGAAATTCCACCCACTGTTGTGACGCTATACCATCAGATTTGAACACTCTTTTTCAGTCACCCAGTCGGCCATAAGGGCGTCGAATCTCTGATTGCTCAAATCTAACGGCATATTTACTATAGCTGGTACAATGAACAGTCAATATATAGATATAGATTTTTCATCACTTCGTCAAACCCTCCTGACATGTTTGATAGTGGCGGTACTGTGGAGGGACAGCACCGCCGCTACCAAGCGCCTCTAAAAAGGCCTTTTGTGAAGTAACCGATCAGTGTATCCCAGGGGTGAATTTTTGTCAATGAGGTGCGAATTTGCTGAAAATTAGTGCTTCGCTAACCCAAATATATTAAAATCACAAACAAAAATATGCCGAAAATGGATCCTTATCCACAATTAAAAAACTCCCCTTTTTGTCAAAACTTCAGATGTATTACGAGATTACTCGTGCTCTTTCTTGATTGAAAGATAAATCTCCATAAGTGCAAAAAGTAAACTAACCATCAACGGGCCCAATATAAAACCAAGTGGGCCAAAAAAAGCAATTCCACCAAGTATTGATAAGAGAATAATGAACGGATGAATATTTACACCCTTTTCCATAAACTTCGGACCCAAAAAATTATCAACTAAACCGACAGCCATAACAGACCAAATAAGCATACCTAGTGATGCCAAAAATTGACCGCTCAAGAAAAGGTAAATAATAGCGGGAGTCAAAACCAAAGCCGTACCTACTCCCGGGATCAACGCCGCAATTGCCGCGGTACTCCCCCAAAGGGTTGGATTTGGCACTCCAAAGATGGCAAAACCAACCGAGGTTAATATACCCTGGATAACAGCAACAACCAAAGTGCCACGAATTACGGAATTTACAGCGACGATAAGTTTTTTTGCGATGGTTTCATCATGCGTATCGTGCAGAGGACTTAGGGTAATTAAGTAAGCCTTAAATTTTTGGCCGTCCTTAAAGGTGTAATATAGTGCCACGAGAAATATAAACGAGCTAATAAGCAGGCTGGCAATGTTTGAAAACACCGGACCCAGGTGCTGTAGTAGCCAGGTTAATCCTTGCTTTAGATATTGGTTTAGGTCTACGGAGAAATTAAGAGGCAATGAGGTTATATCTCTTACCTGGTTGATCGTTTTTTCAGCATATTGCGAAATATTGGTTGTGTTGCTTTCATCCGTAATCGAAGAGTACATCCCCGTTGCTTCATAAAAAATATTTATTCCCACAAAAATGAGAGGCATAACAGCTATAACCAAGACAATAATTGTAGAAATAAAGGCTGCTAGACCCTGTTTGTTGCGGGAAATTTTAAGAATTACACGGTGAACAGGGGCAAAAATCGTAACAAAAACCATTGCCAAAATTATTGCTGAAATGAATGGTTTGAAGACATAAAAACTTAGGATAATAGTCCCCAAAATTAGGCTCACCAAGAAGATTGTCTCAGATTTTTTTTGTGGCATTGGTGTTTAATTGATTACAACTTTATTTTATACTATCTGTTTGATGTAATCAATGATGCAAGCTTTAGGAAAGGGAGGAATAGTTACAACTTTACCAAATAACCAACTTTGCGTGTGATCTGTTAATACCAACCCATTCCTACCACTAACACGCCCGGATCTGTTTTAACGTCCAAAATTGCTTTTCCGGCAATATCAAATATTTGTAATCCTTTCACGTCGTAGCTAAAAAAGTTTTCCGACACGGCCGGCAGTGTGGGAGAAATCAACAGCGCGGGTGCCTCAAAAACTTTCGTCACTTGATTTGTGTGATTGTCAAAATATGCCAAGGAATGATCCAGCATCAAAAATAGTCGATTATCACCGGACCAGTTTAGTTGAAGATTGCTGATCGAATCGTTGATTTGTACAGGTGTCACCTTCTTTGTTGCAAGATCAAAGATAAAAGGAGTTAAGTTGGCAGGCCAATCCTTGTGTTTTCCCGCATAAAATGCCAAATACCTGCCATTTTGCGATAAGTTGGTATTAAATTCGACCGCCTCATTTTTGTGGATAAAGATTCGTTCAATTTCGCCATTGGTGTTATTAATTTTATTCAAAAAAAGTGAGTTGTATACCAACTTGGTCGGATCGTTCGGATTCACGGAATCTTCCGTAAAGCCTTGGTAAATGTACTCGGCATCGTTCGGAATTAGAAGTTCGTTCAGCATTGCGCTTCCCTTTATGATGTCTTTGGAGAAAATGATTCTGCCGTCGTTGGTATCATTTTTTTTAATGTTCTGGTTTTGACCATTTATCGTACTCATCATGATTGAGTGGTCGAATTTGTTTACTGCCCAACTGTTGGAATGTTCAGACGTTTCAAAAATAAGCGTTGGGGCGGTTTGGTTCCAACCGATTTTGTAGAAACGCGAAAAACTGGTGCCATCCTTGTTCATTGGCGCGCCATCATATTCAGATTGGCCTTTTGTTAAATAGAAAATTTCATTTGTTTCTGGATTGTATTGCACCGGGTAAGAAAATTGACTGCTGGAAAGATAATCAGAAACCGGTACGGATTTACTTGCCGTGACTCGTTTTGTTATGACATCAATCAGCTGGATTTCCAGCGTATTCTCTGTTTTTGTTGCGACAAAAAGGATGCTTTTTGCAACAGTTACCTTCCCCACCCTCAAAAAAATAGCCCCGGCAAGAATGCCAAAAACGATGATAGTTAATATAGAAATTGTGCGAGAAGTGAGTATTTTCATATACGATTCTAAAAATTCATTTTAACAAAATATGATATTCTTGCTCGTCTTGTGAGGTCACTAATCTATTGTCGATAAATATCGCGACCCTAGTTTCTTGTTTGTTTGACTCCATAAAAAAACATTAATCTTATTAAATAAAAATAACAAGAGCCCCGTTAAGGGCTCTCGTTGCTTATCACTGCCGAAGCAATAGATAAGGATTTGTTCTGTTTGTATTATAGTCCTCTATCAATACTTGTCAATACTGTCATTTAAACTTGTCATTTAAACACTACTTTCGAGTGCCTGTCCCGCGAAACTCATCAGAGTGAAGTGGGACGCCCACCAAGAATCGGCCTCGAAATGTGTAATTGAAATTTCACATTTCTGGCCACCGGCAATCGGTTTCGCTTCAAGCGAAACATCGATTGCCGTTCGATTCTTGTCGTAACACAAGCAGTTGTGTTACTTGGGCGAACCAATTAAAAACAACCCGCAAGGGGTCGTTTTTAATTTGGTGCGCCCACCAAGAATCGAACTTGGAACCGTTGGCTTAAAAGGCCACTGCTCTACCAATTGAGCTATAGGCGCCCGCCTTCGCTTTGATTCCCTATCAAAGCTACGGTGGGCAAGCATCTGGTTTATAGACCAATTACTTGTCCACCGAAGCTCTGAACGATTTCAGAGCGAAGGTGGAAGCTATAGGCGCGTACTTGATAGCTATTATTAAAGGCTATTTGTGATAATTTTGCAAGAAAAAAACCGCATTCACATGGAACGCGGTTTCGTCGAGCGCTTCTGTCACCGTGGTGACTAGGAGCGCCGACTCTTTTGTCCACGATCTTGAGCGTGCTGGCGACGTTGCGCTGCCTTGCTCACCTCTGGCACCGTGACCTCGGACAGAAACGTCTCACACAACTCGCGGATGCGAGTCGCGTCGAGCCGGGCCTTTTCGACCTGGCTGTTGGTCAACGATCCATTCATGGTGATTCCGCTTGCCGCTTGGAAGTACCACCGATCGTTGGTCACGAACCCGTCGGCCGTCAGCAAGGCGTCATCAAAGAACGCCGTCTCCCGCTCTCCCTCTTCGGCCGCCAATTCTTCTTCGGCGACACGAATCGACTTAATGAGGTCGACCATGTCTTCCGAATTAAAAACTTGGTAGTTCGGAGCGATGAAGAAATGGCCGCCGACGCCCGATCTGATTTGGAAGACCATCGAGGCTTCCACCGGCCCGCCGTAGATCTTGGGCAATCGAGCGGCCTTTCCGAACGCCTTGTTGTCCGTCTCGCCGACGCACAACACCAAAGGTTTTCCGCTCTTGTGGTTGCAGACCTTGATGATCTGCGCCCCTCCTTGAGCGATGAACTCCTTGGCGTCCAGAAATTGTTGCTGCTCGGCAATTTCGGCTTCGAGCCAGGTGCGAACGAAGCCCTTCAGAGCCTCTGCCGAGACCTTTCCCGAGCGATGCATGGTCTCAACCATAGCCGCCACGTGCATCGGGTGGCCGGGTCGGCCGTTTTCCTCCGTGCACTGCTTCATGAGGCGCTGAATCTCGGAGTAGAGCTGGTGTTGTCCCAGCCCGGCCCCATAAAGCGTCGCCACGAACATCGACCGCCCTTCCTGGGCCCGCCGAATCGAACCTCCTTCACGTTCGGCCAAACAGCCCGCGGCGATCCGATCGAAATTCTTCGCCGGTCCGTCGCAGCCACGGTAGTCCGTTTTCAACAACGCGTACAAGTACAGCGACAACCAGCTGATCACTTCATCGAAGTCGTTGATCGAGCCGATTTTCTTGATGACCTGTTCCGCGTGCCACACGTGCGGCGACGCGTTGGCGTCACTGTTCAGGACCTTCTCGACGAACAAGTCGAGACGCTCGTTTTGTTCTCGCATTTCCAAGAACTTCATCACGAGCGAGGTCGCACACTCATTGTCACTGCTTCCGTCGCGCTGGTGTTCATCAAGCGGATCCCCTTTGCCACCACACCCAACGCGCAGGCGACCGTGCTGATGAAGCTGGTCGAACCAGTCACCATCATGCAGGTTTTTGTCATACAAGACTACCTTGGCGTTAAAGATGCCCGTGAATTTTTCATCACCAAACATCCTCAGGATGCAGACGGACGACGCTTCGTCCAAATGAGCCATGAGTTCCATGTCATGAACAATGATTTCAGTGACGGGAACCGCGCTGACCAGAGTTTCATTACTCATCTTTCTCTTCCTTCTTATTTGGTCCCCGAGGGGACGTTGGGAAAACAGCGAACCAGACTTTGAGACGGCACCCGTCTCTCTCATGAGCGTGTTTTTACCTCAAAACAAGCTCATAAAAGCAGGTGAAATAAGAGAAAAGTATACTCCCGAAATCAGATTTTGTCAATGGTGCCGGTTTGGAGGTATTATGAGCATGTTAACAACGTCGTTCGTAGGGGAGCACGTCCCCGTGCTCCCGTGGGCGGGGACGAGGACGTCCGCCCCTACGGATTAATACAAATCAAAATGAAACAAAAAACAAAACACGTCGCCTTATTTACTACCGCCATCTCTGCGATTATTGTCACGGTGTTTTGTTTGGCTTACATCACGGCCAATGCGTCCAATCGCTACAACTTTTCCGGCCAAGGAATCGTGAGTGAAAATAATTTGAACGAAAAATATATCCGCGTTTCTTTCAAACAAATTTCCAAACAGGCTGTAAGTTTAGCCGGAAGCGAACCGGTAACGGTGCGGGTTAATCAAGCGAAATTTTATAAACCAAATGTAGCCGGCGTAATTCTTAAACTGCAACAAGAAAAAATTAGTGTTGGAACATTGGTAACAGTGTACGGCGCGGTTAAATCAGATAACTCGTTTTCTGCCAGCAAGGTGACGATTGTTCCCCGCAAATTTAGAATTCGCGGAAAATTAATCGCCATGCGCAAGGACTCGCATGTTTTGACAATTGAAGTATCCGCGAGCACTTATCAACCGACTAAATATGTCGGTAAAACACTGGAGGTTTCGTATACCGATTCGTTCAAAGTTACCCAATCGGGCGGTAACAAAGATGTGAATAATGTTGAACCGTTAAATCAACGCGTGATTATTGACGGAGTGATTGTTGGAGATGATGCGTTTGAGGCGATACAGATGAATGATCCACTATGACAAAATTCGTGAGCGAATTTTGTAAATCCCAAACATCAAATCCCAATGTCCAACAAAACCCTAAAAATCAAAATAACCAAAACGGCACGCTTTTGGGGTTTTTGAAATTATGATTTTGTTGGGATTTGGTCATTGGGATTTGGGATTTATATTCAACATTATTACTGATTCCTGCTTGTAGCAGGAATGACACGCCAATTATTTATCCAAAGAATCCCTTCTTCTTCCCTACTTCCTCGAACTCTCTAAGCAACTCTTCTTGTCTCTTTGAGATTTTTTTCGGTACATCCACAACAACTTTCAATATCTGATCACCACGACGATCCACGGCTCCGTGTTTAATTCCTTTTTCAGGCATTCTAAATTCAGCCCCCGGTTGCGTGCCTTTTGGAATCACAAGACCAAACTCTCCATCAACCGTTTCGACATTAATTTCTCCACCAAGTACGGCGATGGCAAATGGAATATGCGTTTCGGTGTGAATATTGAAACCCTGGCGCGCAAATTGCCGATCTTCTTTGACCGAAACGGCAATATATAAATCGCCAACGGATCCACCGAATCGAGGCGCATCACCTTCACCGGTAATTCTAATCCTTGTGCCATTTTCTATTCCGGCGGGAATTTTAATTACCAACGTTTCCAATTGGCGGGTGCGTCCTTCGCCGTGACATTCCCTGCATTTCGCTTCCGCCTTCTTTCCTTCCCCATGACAATCTGAACATTCTGCTTCCTGCACCATTGTGCCGAGAATTGTGCGTACTTGTTGGCGCACAACACCGGAACCCTTGCAAGTGCTACAAGTAACTATTTTTGTGCCGGGTTCCGCGAGATTTCCTTTACAGTGCTGGCATGTGCGATTGCGATTAAGCGAGACTTCCCTCTTCACGCCAAAAACCATCTCTTTAAAACTGATTAACATATCAATTTGCAAATCCGAACCGCGATTGCGTTCGCGCGCGCTAGATCGATTGCGCCCGCCTCCGCCACCAAAAAATTGCGAGAAAATATCGCCAAAACCACCCAAATCTTCGAAGTTTACGTCAAATCCTTGACCGCCAAATGGATTACCGCCAAATCCGCTCGCTCCGCCGTCACCATTTCGACCCGCATCCTCAAAAGTTTGGCCGTATTGGTCGTATTGTTGTTTTTTCTCCGCGTTGCCCAAAACCTGGTAAGCCTCATTGAGTTCCTTAAACTTCTCTTGATCGCCACCCTTGTCGGGGTGGTGTTCGTGCGCCTTTTTCCGGTAGGCGCGTTTAATCTCATCTTCCGATGAGTTTTTATTAACACCTAAAATTTTGTAGTAATCCTTGGACATGGTGAAATTTTGTATATGGTATTTAGTATATAGTATATGGGTTTAGAATTCCCGAAGGAGATAGAAAGTTGATTTGGATATATTATCTGTATTCGTCACATGTTTAACATTTAGCGGTTCTGAATAAATCCATATACCAAATACCATATACTACATACAAACGTGTTTTCCGACCAACCTCCGTCTTGACGACAGAGGTTGAATCGCAAAACATTTGCCCAACAACTGTTTTATTTCTTTTCCGCTTCTCCTTCTACGGTTTTACCTTCGCCTGGTTTTTCCGCGGAACCTTCTTGTGTTTTAGTAGCATCTTCCGGTTTTGGGGCTTCTTGCTGTTTTTGATACATCGCCGCGCCGGCTTTTTGCACGGTTTGATCCAACTCATCACAGGCTTTCTTTAAAGCGACAAAATCAACCTTGTCCATTTCCACCTGCGCTGACTTTTTAACGGCTTCAAGTTTTTCCGTGATTTCTTTTTTAACATCTTCCGTTAATTTTTCACCGGTATCTTTGAGGAACTTTTCCGTCGAATAAATCATTGTTTCGGCCTTATTTTTTTCCTCAACCTTATCCTTGCGGGCTTTATCTTCTGAAGCATGTGCTTCGGCCTCTTTTTGCATCCGTTCCACTTCCGATTTGGAAACACCGGACGAACCTTGAATCGTAATTTTCTGCTCACGATTCGTAGCCTTATCTTTGGCCGATACGGTTAGAATACCATTGGCATCAATATCGAATGTAACTTCGATTTGCGGAATACCGCGCGGAGCCGGTGGAATCCCGTCCAAAATAAAACGCCCAAGCGATTTGTTGTCCACAGCCATTTCGCGTTCACCCTGCAAAACGTGAATTTCCACTTGTGGTTGGCTGTCTGCCGCTGTTGAGAAAACCTGATTTTTCTTTGTTGGAACGGTAGTATTCTTAGTAATCAATGGTGTACGAATTCCACCCATTGTTTCAATGCCCAAGGTTAACGGAGTTACGTCGAGCAATAAAACGTCTTTAACGTCACCCTGTAAAATTCCACCCTGAATAGCGGCACCGATCGCCACCACTTCGTCAGGATTAACGTCCTTGTGCGCCTTTTTGCCGAAGAATTTTTCAACCAATTCCACCACGCGTGGCATGCGTGTCATACCGCCAACTAAGACCACTTCGTTGATATCGGCCGGAGTAAGCTTGGCTTCCTTCATTGCCAATTCGGTAATTGAAATCGTTTTTTCCACAAATGCACCCACTAATTCTTCCATCTTGGCACGGGAGAGTTTCAATAATAAATGCTTTGGACCGGAAGAATCCGTCGTTATAAATGGCTGATTGATTTCTGTTTCCATCGTCGTTGAGAGCTCAATTTTGGCCTTCTCGGCGGCTTCCTTAAGACGTTGCAGAGCAACCTGGTCCTTTGTCAGGTCAATGCCGTATTGTTTCAAAAACTCATCGGCAATCCAATCAATAATCTTTTGGTCAAAATCATCACCACCCAAATGCGTGTCCCCATGGGTTGCTTTAACTTCAATTGTGTCAGATGAAACTTCTAAAACAGAAACGTCGAATGTTCCACCACCTAAGTCGTAGACAACAATCTTTTCTTCTTTCTTTTTATCAAGCCCGTAAGCAAGCGCGGCCGCCGTTGGTTCGTTGATAATCCGGCGAACATTGAAACCGGCCACGGTTCCCGCATCTTTTGTCGCCTTGCGTTGTGAGTCGTCGAAATACGCCGGAACAGTAATGACGGCGTCCGTAATTTTTTCGCCCAAACGTTCCTCGGCGTCAACCTTTAGTTTTTGCAAAACCATCGCCGAAATTTCCAACGGTTTGTACCACTTATCGCCCATTTTTACTTCGGCGTAACCGTCCGCGCCTTCTTTTACTTCATAAGGCAAAAGTTCTTTGTCTTTTTGCACTTCTGGGTCAGAATACTTGCGCCCCATCAAGCGCTTGATGGAATAAAGCGTATTTTCGGCGTTGGTAACGGCTTGGCGTTTGGCGGTAACACCAACCAGACGTTCATTGTTGCGCGACATTGCCACCACTGATGGCGTGGTTCGCGCGCCTTCGTGATTTTCCAACACGCGGGGTTTTCCACCTTCGATTACCGACATACATGAGTTAGTTGTTCCTAAATCGATTCCTAATATCTTTGACATATTTTTATGATTAATAATTTAATAATTAATTAACATTTTAAGTTCCGTCTCATTCATCATTCATAAATCTTTATTCATCATTCACCGTTGGATTATCCGAAACTTTCACCTTCGCCGGTCGCAGAACCTTGTTTCCCAACTGATACCCCTTACTTACTACCGTTAATACTGTTCCGGCCGGTTTCGTCTCGTCTTTAATGTGTTCCACTGCTTCGTGATATTTTGGGTCAAATGGGACGGCGGTCGCGTCAATCGGCTCTACTCCTTGTGTTTGTAACGCATTGAGGAAAGCTTTTTGAATATTTGTCATCCCGATTACCCACTCGTTTTTACTAATTTCCTCCGGAATTGTTGTAAACGCGGCGTCAAAATAATCTAGAACCTGTAACATCGATCTTAAGGCCTCTTCTGTCCCATTCATTCTTGCTTTCATGTTCTCCTCGCCCATCCTGCGATGCAGATTTTCATAATCCGCCATTGCCCTTTTCCACCCGGCTAAATTTGTTTCCGCTTCTTCTTTTAATTTCATTTCTTCTTCATTAGGAGTTATGTGACTGTGAATTTTTTGCGCTTTGTCTCCCCTTTTTAAGATGTTCATTTTATTCTTCTCTCCCTTCATTTTCAATGATGTTCGCGAAAGCATTAAGCAGTTGGATGTTGTGCTCATAGCGCATTCTGGTTGGTCCGATAATGGCCAATAATCCTCGTTCTCCACTTGGTAAATCGCAGGCGGCCAAAATCATACTGACGTGTTTTACGTCCGCGAATGGATTTTCTCCACCGATATAAACTTGCGGAATCTTATTTAATTTTAAAACTAAGTCTTCGTAGTTATCTTCCAAAACATCTAAAATTTTTGAAACATCCAGCAAGCATTCCGCATCGGCGAATTCCGGTTCTCTGATTAATTCCGGCAATCCCGCTTCATGAAATTCATCACGGTCAATTAAACCGGCTACCGCCATATTTTGTGACAATCCCGCTAAAAGCTTTGCCGTTCCGCGTGCGAGACGATTATGTTGCGCTCGGGCATTCAAAAGCTCTGATTTTAAGCGATTAATTTCATTTTTTGTGAGGTATTCATCCTTGATCGTTTCATCCACAAAATATCGATAACCTTTATCAGTTGGAATTCGGCCGGCCGAAGTGTGTGGTTGAGTTAAATAGCCCGCATCTTCCAACCAAGCCAATTCCGCACGCACCGTTGCCGAGCTATACGGGAGGTTATAATTTTCCGTCAAAGATTCGGAACCGATCGGATCGGCCGTTTTGATGTATTCCCGTACCAGGGCTTTTAAGATTTTATCTTGACGTTCTGTCATTAGTTTCTATGTAATTTAGATGATAATGCAATTTAGCACTCTAAGCAATAGACTGCTAATTATGCTAATGGAAATAAAAATGATGTCAAGAGAATATCCCCCGTCGCCACGTAAAGTCGCTTCGGCAACCACGCGGCTATGGGGGATTATTTTTCTTTGTGAAGAAAAATAAAAAATCCATGCGCCGGTGCACATGGATTATCTCGCGTAATTCGACCTATTTGGTCTGGTCGGTAAACCGATCTTCGTCACCGCTCATAAAGTGAGCGACGGCAAAAACCAGAAAACTTGCTACACAAATATTGACTGGCCAATAACTTACTAGGGTCGAGAATGTGCTGGAGAAATAGAACTTTAATACCGTGTTTGAAAATAACCCGACAAATCCAACCACAGTGATAATCACAATCTGGCTAGCAAAGAGTGCACCGGAAACTAGAGCAATGACACCACTTGATACCCCGACAATGCGCAGCATGGCAAATTCCTTATTCTTGTTCAAGATGAAAAACGAACTAAACTGTGGGTTTAAACCCAACCAGGCACAGTAGTCCCGAAATATCGGTTTGTCAAGCACAGACTAAAAAAAGACCCGCCTTATTGGGGCGGGGGCTGACAGAGCGTCTTTACTTTGGTTGCGTAGCGCGAGTTTCTGAAAGCACGCAGGAGGCTAGAATGAAAACGATCATGCTGGGCACAAGAACACCGAACGCCCCAAAACCGAACCAAGCAACAAATAGATCTGTGTGAATGAACTTCAGGCCAGTGCTCCAAAAGGTTGACATGGCAGCATCAACAACGAAACAACAGCCTTGAACAGCAAAGACCAATGCTTCAATCAGAAAAACGACTCCGCTCAATGCACGGACAAATCGTAACATGGCAATTCCCCTTAGTCTGAAGTGAAAAACGAACCAGAGTGTGGGTTTAAACCCAACTTGGCAGGTTATTCTCGAAATATCGATTTGTCAAGCATCACTACTTTTTTGTGGTGCCCTAAAACACATCTCACAACAAATGTATGTGTTGTTATAACCCCACGTCGCCTCGCCCTGCGGGGCGGGCTATGCGGGGCACCACTTCGCTTTTTATAATAAAGAAGATTGAGTTTGTTATTATCAAACATGCCTGCACCGCGAAGCTCTTCATGTAAGTGAAGAGCGAAGTGGTGGACAAGATTTACATTAAATGTTAAATAGGAGGCAATCAGTTTTCGTCCTTCATCTATATTGCAATGCAAAAACAACTATTAACGATCGCGATTGTCGGAATAATCATTATTGGCGCTGTAACGGCCGGTGGTTATTACCTGGGAAAAGTGATCCAAAAGCCAAAAACAACCCCATCACCTTCTGAAAGTCCTCTTATCACAGAGCCAACGGCAACTCCGACACCAACTCCCGCTACCGTTTCGAGTACCCCAGTCTTGTTACCGACTGCCCCACCACGCACAAGCACATCAACCAAACAACAAGTTAAGGGTGTTACGGTAACCCAAAATTCAACACCAATCACCGCTAAAACAGGGCCGGACACAACGGTTTCGAAACAAACCTCAATCCGTTTTGTTGGTGTTCCAGCACAGGCCAGCGCGAATCAACCCTTTGTGGTTAGTTGGTATATTGATGGTCCGGAAGGGCTGATGGGTACAAGCACGCGTCTCGAAACATCACTAAATAGTAGTTCATCCACCGGCTCCTCCAGTTCTTCCGTTTCCGGTTCACAGTCATCCTCTTTTGGTGCTTTTCAAATCCCGCAAAAATTCCAATCCGAGGTCACGTTTGGTGGCAATTCGGGACCGGTAGTGCTAAAAGTAACCGCCGAGGTAGGTGGAATTACATATACAGCACGGCAGACAGTACAATTGACTGATTAACACTAGTTAGTGATTGGGACTTGGACATTTTTCGGTATTCTGGTTTAGTGATTGGCTATTGACCTTTTAAATTCCAAAACCCAAACCCCAATGACCAACAAAATCCAAAAAATACAAAATCCTAAGCACGATCGTTTTAGGATTTAGGACTTCGAAATTTTGTTGGGATTTGAGATTTGGTAATTGGGGTTTTATCCTGCCGGATTAAATACCGCATATACCGTGTTCGCGTCTTTTGGATCTGTTAACAGAAATCTAATCGCATTAGTTAACGGAAACTGATAAACCTTCCACTTGATTCCGTCGTCTTTTGATGTGTATAGGACAAAATTCGCGCCCGCGTAGATAGTTTTCCCCACCCCCGCCGCGATGGCGTTAATGGAAACGGACTGTTTTTCACTGACCGGCAACGGCACAACCGACCAGGTTTTACCATCATCAGTCGAATTAAATATCCCATGTTCAGTACCGGCTAGAATATTCTTGGTTTTATTTCCGTCGGAGACAAACTGGATTGCCAGTAGCGACTTTGCTTCGGTGTCGCCTTTTTTAATATTGACAACTTCGAAGTTTTCCCCACCATCGCTGGAACTGGCTACTTGTCCGCTAACCAGCAAAACATACCACTGCCCCGAGGCAGGTGCGACGCGCACGCCGGCAATTCCAGATGCAAACGAATGGGCGTTACTCCAGGTCGCCCCACCATCGCTTGTTATTAGCAAAGCGCCGGAACTAGAACCGACTAGCAGAATCTCCGGTCGCGTGGGATCAACTTCCATGGCTGTGATAATCCCGGGAGCGATCTTTTTACTGAATATACCGCCTGTTTGTACAACAGGATCAACATAAATTTCTGTCCAATTTTTCCCATCGTCAAAAGATTTCCAAATCTTATACCGTTTCGGATCCGTCACGGAATTGCCGAAAACAAATAAAATATTTGAATTACGCGGATGCACCGCGACTCCTAGAACAAATTGCGCGGGTGTTTTTACTTGTGCCCACTCCGCAGTTGTATTATCAAAATGTAATAAACCGCTAGGCCCGGCCGCCATGTAAAGTTTTGCCGTATCGTATGGATCAAAAACAACCTTATAAGGAGCGACCTTTGTAATATCCAATCCGCCGGTATATTTCGACATTTGGGTCCAATTTTGACCGCCATCTTTAGATACATAAACGCCACCGGGCGGAATTACTGTTGTTTTAGTAGTTCCACCGCACCCGGCGCCAAATAAAGCAATAGTTCCCAATATGGCGACTAGTTTTATTATATTTGTGTTCATATGCATATTTTAGCACTTATGGATAAATAGACAAAATAATTTGAAATTTGAAATTTTTAATTTGAAATCAATTTTTAATATCTAAATTTGAAATACGAACGCGTTTTTCAAATTAATTTATTACGATATTTTTTATCGGCCATAGCTTTAGCGACGGCTGACAAATTGATTAAAAATTTCAAATTTCAAATTATGTAAGGTGTTAAATGATATGCCTGTTGTTTGGGAAAATTGTTCAATATTCAACAAATAAGAATTATTTGCTATACTGTCCTCGTGCTAAGACAAATAAAAACAAAAGAGCTAACTTGGATAGACATTATCGATCTTACAAAAGAAGATTTGGATTTTCTGGAACGAGAGTTCCAATTTCATTCTTCGGATATTCAAGAACTCACCCACCGTTCAACGCGACCGAAGTTGGAAGAATATCAGGGGTATATGTTTGCAATCGTTCACTCCCCCGTCTTTGATGCCAAATCACGCAGTACGACCCCTGCGGAAGTGGATATTTTTATTACCGACGGCCACATTATTACCGTTCATATGGGACGCGTGCATTTGTTGGACCAATTTTTTAGACAGATAAACGAGAGCGAAAAATTACAAGAGCGCTATGTCGGTAGAAGCGCCGCCTATTTGCTTTACAGTATTATGGGCGTGCTAATTGATTCGTCATTTCCGAAAATTGATCATATTTACGAAAAAATTGAGCTTGCCGAACACAAAATTTTCAACGGCGAAGAGCGCGCAATGGTGTACGAGTTGAGCTCCTTAAGCCGCGATTTGTCCGGTTTCCGCCAAATTATTCGTCCGCAAATTCATCTCTATAATCCCGAAATGTTGCATGGCGATTTCGCGACGCCCGCCTACAAGGCAATTTTTAAAAGCATCCAGTCTCGTTTACAACGAGTTTGGGATGCTTTAGACAATCAATACGAAAAAATTACCTCCTTATCCGATACTAATGCCAATCTTTTATCGCACAAACTAAACGAATTTATTAAAGTACTAACACTAATCAGCGCGCTTTATATTCCATTGGCAGTAATTGGTCAGGTTCTGCCGTCTATTTCCGACGCGCCACAAGTTAATTTTGTAATTTTTTGGTTATTAATCGGCTTGATGTTGGTAATCGACTTTGTTATTCTTTGGTATTACCGCGCCCGCAAAATGATCTGATGAAAGTAATATCGTCGATTATTAATCTGATTCCGCGTAGGATTTCACCTAATCACATCACGGGATTCAGGTTTTTTTTAATCGCGCCGATTGTCTACTGTATTTGGCAACAATTGTGGCTTTATTTTGTGATTTTGTATTTTTTAGCATTATTTTCGGACTACCTGGATGGCATTTTGGCGCGAGAACGCGGATTGGTTACCAAGTTCGGCTCAGCGCTTGATCCGGTCGCTGATAAATTACTGCATATTGTTGTATTGGGCTTTCTTGTTCCCTTCGCGCCCGTACTGATTGGTGCGATTATTTTGCTTGATATTATTGTTTTGTTTGGCGGGTGGATGGTAATTCACAACTTTAATAAAAAGAATAAAATTCTTCACATCAAGGGTGCGAATATTTTCGGAAAAGTTAAAGTAATTTTACAGGGGCTGGTAATTATTCTGCTATATTGTTACCAAATTTTTCCACAAACGTTATTTACTTGGCCGGTAGCGATAATTTTAATTATATTTACCTTAATTTTCTCCGCGTTATCGATTTTGGATTACGCATTCGCGTTAATGCGCGCAAAATAAAATTTATTAGCATAAAACTGCTTGACAGTGTTAGAGATTGCTCGTATAAATTAATTAGACGCGAAATTTAAAATAATTTTCGCAGGTAAAACAAAAAAGAGTTTAATATAATACAAACAAGGAAATTGAAAGGAGGTGGTCGCAAGTGGCAAAAAAGAAAGCAGCAAAAAAGACAGCGAAGAAGAAAGCAACAAAGAAGCGCAAATAACATTGCTAACGCATTTTGTGCGTTTCATGTATTTGTATAAGCCTCCTTTTTTCCTACCCCACTTAAGCATCCCTTGAGGATGAGAGAACTAGCCCTTGAGGAAGTCTCGTCTAGGTGGAGAACGAAGAAGGAGGTTTTTGTATTTACCTGCTCGTTCTACTACGTTACACTCATAATATGAAGGTACACATCTGGAACACGCTTGAAAAGACCTTAACGGAGGTTGTACCGGTTAATCCGGATGGCGTCGTTAGAATTTATAATTGCGGACCAACGGTCTATAGTACCCCGCACATAGGCAATATCCGTCGTTTTATTGTTGCAGACTTGCTGGTAAAGGCATTAAAACATCTTGGATACTCGGTTCGTAGTGTTATGAATATCACTGACGTCGGCCACCTTATGGATTCCGATCACGCGGAAGCCGGTGCCGACAAAATGCTGATTGCATCGGAAAGAGAAAAACTGACGCCGGAAATAATCGCCGCCAAATACACGCAGGAATTTTTCGCGATATTGATTCAGATGCGAGCGGAGCCGGCCGATTTTTACCCGCGCGCCACAATGCATGTCTCCGCCATGATTAAAGTTATCGAAAACTTAATAACAAACGGTTTTGCGTATGAGACTAATTCCGGAATATATTTTGACGTCACAAAATTTAGTAGTTACGGAAAACTTTCCGGTAATACCACGGCGGAAGTGGAACCGGGCGCGCGCGTTGGCGTAAGAGAAGAAAAACGTCACGCGTTTGATTTTGTTCTTTGGGTAAAAGCAGAAAAGGAACATATTATGCAATGGGACAGCCCATGGGGGCGCGGTTACCCGGGCTGGCATATCGAGTGTTCCGCGATGGCGCAACAGCTTTTGGGTGAAGCAATTGATATTCATACCGGTGGAATCGATAATATGTTTCCGCATCATGAAAACGAGATTGCGCAAAGTGAGGGTGCCTCCGGCAAACAATTCGTCAAAACATGGTTGCATAATGAGCTCCTCTTGGTTGATGGAAAGAAAATGGCAAAAAGTACCGGTGGTTATATTACACTCAACGAAATTATTAAACGTGGCTATAATCCCCTCGCACTCAAGTTTCTATTTTTACAAACTCATTACCGTTCGAAATTGAATTTTGGTTGGTCGGCGCTTGATTCGGCCGTGGACGGGTTAAAAAGCCTTCAGGGTTTTGTGGATAAATTAATTGTCACCGGTAATCAAGACGATTTAGAAACATCTGTAAAACCGGCGTCTCAAATTGATCTCAATGATTATTCCGAAAAGTTTTCAAGCGCGTTAGCGGACGACCTTGGCACACCGCAAGCAATTGCGATTATCTTTGAAATTATTCGTAAAATTAATCCCCTGTTGGAAAATAATAGTTTATCAAAACAAGACGCCGTTAAAATATTGGAACTTTTCCGGTCATTTGACGCGGTTTTGGGTATAATATCGTTTGTTGGAAAAGAAAAAACAGCGGTTCCGTCGGAAGTTACGGAATTGATAAGCAAGCGCGAAAAAGCGCGCCAAGATAAAAACTATTCCCTCTCTGATGAATTACGGAAACAAATTATCGCTAATGGTTTTGACGTAAAAGATACCGCCATTGGCCAACAACTGACGTCGATTAAGTAATGTGATATTGTGCAATAACCTAAACTCATGCCCAGTAATACAACCCGCCATTCATTAATCCGTCTAAGCGATGCATATTCGAAATACTGGATTTTATCATTAATAATCAACTCCGTGATTAATAAGCGATCGAAATCGCTTATTGTGGCGGGTTGATATACTGGGCATGGCCGATAAGCACAAAAAACAACCAACAAGAAACCCTTTTCGCTCGGGTGATCGTATTCCTCCTCATAACCTAGAGGCGGAAGTTTCCGTACTGGGCAGTTTACTGCTCAATAAAGACGCAATCATTAAAGTCGCGGATTTTCTTAGAGCACCGGACTTCTATTCACCGATGCACGCCTTAATTTATGGGGCAATTATTGATTTATACGAACGTCGCGATCCGATTGATATTATCAGCTTATCAAACATCTTACGCGATCAAGGAAATCTTGCCGGAGCGGGTGGCGAATCTACCATTGCTTCCTTGGCCGCCGCCGTGCCAACGGCCGGTCACGTTGAGCATTATGCGAAGATTGTTCAAAAGAAAGCCACCCTGCGTCGTTTAATCAGTGCCGCGGCCAATATCAGCGAGCTTGGTTTTAATGAGGAGGAAGAAGTAAATAAAGTTTTGGATGAAGCCGAGCAGAGTCTGTTTTCCGTCTCCCAACAACACTTGAGACAATCTTTCGTACCGATGAAAACGGTTTTAACAGAGGCTTTTCATCGCATCGATAGTCTGCACAAGGGCGACGGCAGTTTGCGCGGTCTTCCAACTGGTTTTGCGCCACTCGATAATCTTCTTTCCGGTCTGCAACGGTCCGACTTGGTCATTCTAGCGGCTCGCCCCAGTGTTGGAAAAACATCCCTCGCGCTGGATTTTGCGCGCCACATCGCGGTGCGTGAAAAAGCGGCGGTTGGCGTGTTCAGCATTGAAATGTCCAAGGAACAGTTGGCAGATCGCTTAATATGCGCGGAAGCGGGAGTAGACCTCTGGAAAATGCGGACCGGACATCTTTCCAACGAAGGTTTTCCCGATGACGATTTTTCACGGATTAATCGCTCGATGGCGGTATTATCCGAGGCCCCTATTTATATCGATGATTCGGCAAGCAGTAATATTATGGAAATTCGCACTTTGGCACGACGCTTGCAGGCAGAACACGGCATTGGTTTTCTGGTAATCGATTATTTGCAATTATTGGAAGGAGATTCCAAGGAAGGTCGCGTGCAAGAAGTTTCCCAGATTTCTCGTGCGTTAAAAAGTTTGGCGCGTGAATTAAATATTCCCATTCTTGCGTTATCGCAGTTGTCGCGTGCCGTTGAAGCACGCCTACCGCCCGTACCAAAACTGTCCGACTTGCGTGAAAGCGGATCCATTGAACAAGATGCCGACGTGGTGCTTTTTCTGTATCCCCGCGGTCGTCACGAAAAAACGGCGGAAAGCCCCAATATCGTCGATGTTATTATCGCTAAACATCGTAACGGACCGACCGGCGTGATCTCCCTCTACTTCAAAGAAGAGTGCGCCAGTTTCGCGGCAATTGATACACAACATTATCAGCAGGAAGAAGTCGGACATAAGGCACGAGCGAGAGCGTAACCAAAATTTTCAATTATCAATTCCCAATTATCAATGAATTATCAATTATATAATTATCAAAAGTCCGACGTATTTGAAAATTGGAATTTGATAATTAATTGATAATTGACCATTGAAAATTGATAATTATTTATTGGCATGTCCATCGCTTTACTCCCCGAAGCATTAAGAAGAGTTTTAGAAGATCTTGAGCGCTTCCCCGGCATCGGCCCAAAAAGCGCACAAAGAATCGCCTTTAACTTATTAACCGAATCACCGGCTTTTTTGACAAAACTTCAAAACGATATTGGTGGACTTTTGGGAGGTATTTCAAAGTGTCAGGTATGTGGAATGCTAACCGATGGCAATAAATGTAAAATTTGTCTCGACTCCATGCGCGACAAATCGGTTTTTTGCGTTGTCGAGAGTTCGTTAGATATTATCGCCATTGAAAGAATTGGCGAATACCGAGGCGTATATCATGTCCTTGGCGGATTACTTTCTCCATTGGATCACGTTGGGCCCGAAGACATTGGCATCAGCGTTTTGATTGATCGAATCGACGCAGAAAAACCGCGTGAAATTATTCTTGCTCTAAACCCATCAACCGAAGGAGAAACAACGGCACTCTACATCAAAAAAATAGTTATCCAGGGTAACCCCGATGTGGTTATCACAAGATTGGCGCAAGGACTACCAACAGGAGCCGCATTGGAATATGCCGACGATCTAACAATCAGTCACGCGTTTTCGGGAAGAAGAACGCTGACGCGATGAATAATGATTTATGATTGACGACACATGAATGACGAAGCGCCGAACGCGTCTCATTATTCATACATCATAAATCATTATTCAAAAATCAGTCCCGACATGGAACTGATTTTTTTTACGCTAGTTTAATATCTCTGATCAATAATTCCGTAAACGTCTGTCTGTGTCCAAACGCCACCTTTTCACGTTTTTTTGGCTTGAATTTGATGCCTGTAACTTTTTTAGCTCGACCCTGTTTTAACACTTCGGCTGTCACAACCGCTCCCGCCACCACTGGTTTGCCAATTTCCGCCGTTTCATCATCACCAACCAACAGTACATCCGTGATTTCTACGGTTTCGCCGAGGATCTTCTCTAGTTTCTCAATTTTAACAGTTTCGTTGATTTTAACGAGACACTGCTTCCCTCCCGTCGCAATAATAGCGTAGTTTGGTTTCATGTGAGCAAGCTTAGCAGGGTTCTATTCAACGGTCAAGAAAGTCGTCGCGCTCACTCCCGAAGTGGTGCCGAGGTACTTCTTCGGGAGTGGTGTTGGTTAGCGTCGTCACGCTAATCTTATTTAGCCTGTATTCTCCGTTTCGCGTACTGTGACCCCACTAGCACAAATACCACCAACCCCACACTAAAAATCACGAACAAAATAATCTTATTCTGCGTTTGTAGGATTACGGCTGCCAATCCAAGCAAAACGGAACAACCGGTATAAATCGCCAAAATCACCCGATCAGAAAGACCCCGACGTTTCAATCTGTGGTGCAGATGTGTTAAGTCACCGCGAAATGGCGAGTGGCCTCGGCGTAATCGCCCAATCACCACAATTAACGCGTCAATCAGCGGTACCGCGCCCACCACGGCTGTTGTGGCCACTTTCGTTGCGCCCTGAATAGCTAAGATTGCAATCAAAAAGCCTAAAAACCATGATCCCACTGTTCCCAAAAACAGCTTCGCCGGAGGCAAATTCCAAAACAAAAAACCGGCGATAGCCACTGTTGCGGCAAAGGCGGCAACGGCAGTTCTTTGATCGTTTACTTGCGGTAAAACACTCACAAAACCGATTGTGATAAAGGCCACACCTGTAACCGAGCCGGCCAAACCATCCAAACCATCCATAAAATTTATAACATTCATCATCGCGACAATCCAAAAAACAGCTAAAATATCCCCAATAAATAACGTGCCGAAAATTGGCGCGTTGTTGAAACTGATAACTCCGCCAAAAGGATTTGTAATATAGTCGATGCCTAATTTTCCCCAATAAACGGCAATAATGGCAATAATAATCTGCGCGATGAGTTGGAAAAAAGGATCCAGTGCTCGACGTGAATCCCAAAGACCGACAATCAGAATAAGTAAAGTCGCGAAAATAAACGGCTGTAACGTATCTTTGCTTATAAAACCAAACAACAACGCGGCACACCACCACGCTACCATAATTGCCAACCCGCCTATTCTCGGCATTTTATTTTCATTCGCGTATACAAACAGTGCGCCGTACTTTGCGCACAATTTTGCAAAAACCATTGCAATCACAAAAACTATTAGAAAAAGCAATGGCGAAGTCCAGTCAAGCATTTAGGTTTTAATTTTGCCACGCGTCTTCTCGGTCACCCAAAAACCGAGTGGCTTGCCAATCATCATTCGCGTTTGCGCGTCGAGTGCTGGAAAACTACCCAAAATTGAGGCGATAAACGGCACCAACGCCCACTGCAGAACCATGTAAACATATTTTCTTTTTGGTGTCCCTGCCGGGGCGGGTGGTAAAAGCAAGAAAGTTAAGGTCATTGTTACAATCAAGCCACCCATCGCCAGTGACGCCAGAGCGCGTGTTACGTAAGGCAAATTATATGCCAATACCGTTTGATGAAACTCCGGATTGCCATATAGCACCGGTATCCAACCCAGGACAGCGATAATAATCGACGATGTCGCCCATGAATGATTGCCTTCAAAAATCAAAAATAAAGATTTCAAACGTCGACGAATTGAAATATTTTTTACGCGTCTAAAATTAAACGCCAAAAAAGGAAAGTTCTCAATTCCCCACGCCCAACGTCTTTTTTGCTTATACTGATTTACAAACGTTCGCCAAAGCGTCGGTGCCAGGGTGGCGTCCATTGAAACGTTGGTAAAAAGAGGGACGGTGCGGTATTTTCCGCCGTAATGCAAAAAACACTGCCAAAAAATGCGCGAATCCTCGGACACTACGTTTACCGACCAAAATCCAACATCCACCAGTGCCTTAAAACTCATCGAATGTGACGAAAAAGTCACCAAGCGCTCCGGACGTACCGCTTCAATCATCTGCCAAAAACTGGAATTAATCGCGATTACACGGGTAAACGATGGCGCGTCCCAGATATTATTATGATAAAGAGGTAACGGCTGATAACTGCATTGCGTGCGATCCGCGTTGGTAATATAGGCATAAGTCAAATAATTAAAATATTCCCGACCAACGCAAGTGTCGCTGTCAAAATTGGAAATAACCACTTTTTCGTACGCGATAAATTCCTTATCAAAAATTTCTTTTACTTTTTTCACCGCCCACGTGGCATTAGCGCTTTTCACGCGTTGCTCGCCGGGAATGCCGTCCGGATGAAGCGTGGTAATCAATCGACCAAACGCATCACCATAGTATTCCTCAATTTGTTTTTTTGTTTTTAAGGCGTGTTCGCCGGCGCGTTCCTCAAAAGCCATCGCCACCCACAAGCGTTCACGGGGGAAATTAGTTTCTTTTAAATGATCCATTGTTGTTTTAAGTACCTCAAAAGATTCTTTGTAGGTTGGAATCACCACCAAATTAATAATCTCGCGCCAATCCGGCATTTGCACGTTTTCTTTTTTAATGCGTTTTAGGTCTTCCAGAAAATGACCTTCTTGCCAAATTACCGTTTTAATCTTTTTTATTTCTTTGCGCGGTAATTCACCCCCTATGTCTATTTTATTTTCATAACCGGTAATTTTATCACCAACCGTTTTGATGGCGGAGGTCAAATCATCGAGCAGGTTTAAGCGTGCTTCCCAATCCACGCCGTGTTGTTTGCGTAATTGCCGATACGAAGATAATAAATATGAGGACATATAAACCGCGCGCACCAACCAATACAAATCGTAAAGAATCAGAAAAATGGAAATCCACATCGGAATAATAAACGAAAGCACCCCCAGGCCGATTAAGGTTAACCAGCTTGTGAAACCGGGCAGAATTTCGTAAAATCTCATTTCCAGCATCTCCAAATCAAGACGAACGGGGGTATCGCCCAACTCTCGTATCATTGTAAGAGGATTGGACATTTTTAACGGCAAAATAGTTTCTTTTAACATTCTTAAATAATTCTATTTAACCGCATCAAGAAAAAAGCCGTCACGATCAAGAAAAAGATAATCAAACCGGTGGCGACTACTAAATAAAGCGTGGCGATTTTTTCGCGTTTCACTAAAATAAAAGCCAATAGCATATTGACCGAATAAACCGCCAATCCAAAAATACCAAACCAGCCGATTTCGTTTCTAGTACCCAATAAATCAACCCCAACATCCACCGTGCCGTGCAATTTTACGCCGTCCGCGGGCAATTTAGTCCACATTCCCCAAAGAAGGGCAAAAAAAATCAGTAAAAAAACCAAATCAAAAATCGCGATTTTCAATAAAAACCCGCGCTTTGTAAATGAAGCTTCCGGCTGTGTCGGTAAATTTTGGTTAATTGTCATAGGGGACTCTCATAAATAAACTGTTCATATTCTGTTCAATACGCTCTGAATACGGTTACTACGATTGAACAAAATCTTGAGGCGTACTGTAAGTACGATGAGAGATTTTGTGATTGAGTAGTGATTGTAGTCAGAGATGTATTGGACATAAGATGGATAGTTTATTTATGAGAGTTCCCTTAGTGGTCTTCGAATATACCGTAATTGTAGGGCAAAGCAAGCCCAACTCCAAACAAAGAGTCGTGTCATTCCTGCCCGTGGGCAGGAATCCGTCGTAATCACTCCCTTTTCAACGAAATATGTCTATAAAACCCGTTACTCCTTCGTTTAGGAACTCTATAACGACTAACGCAACAGCAAAAATTATCGCGCCGTACAGCAACAGTTTCAGGATCCGTTCATCCCTGCGTTGCGCTTCCTCTTGCCTACGCTTCTTCTCTTCTCGCTTTTTCTTTTCTTCATCAGTTATTGGAAGATAAAGCGGTATACCCGTTTCATATGACTTCCGGGCGAGATACTTCCCTGCATAGCGCCACAACCAAAGAGAGAGGTACAAATTAAACAAAACGAGCGCCCAAAATACGAAATCGCTCCCGCCCAGCCAGCCACTCACCGGGATAAGTAAAACCCAAGCAGATATAATCATACAAACGAAGCCATAGAAATCCCATTTGAAAATGGGATTCATAATTTCGTCGTCAGATTCTTGATTTTCGTCCTCGTTGTTAGGAGTTTCCTTATCGTTGTCCATCCCAAAAATTATAGATCAACTGGAATATTAGAGTATTCTGAAGACACCTGACACCTTTAGGTTGCTCCTCCATTTTTATTAATATAATTCATAAATCTAGATATTTTTTTATTTTTTGTATTGATTAAATAAATACGCTTTTTAGCTCTTGTTAGCGCAACCAACATTTGATAAACCTCGCTATTTTTTACAGGATCGTTCATTGGTAACTTTTTTTCATCAAACCCAATCAAGAATACCACGTCTGCACCCAGCCCCTTTGCACCCAATATATTACAAACAGTGATATCCAAATTGGCCAGAGGTCTGGGAATATGACCATTTTCAACAATCAACTGACTCATTAGGAGTTCGCGTTCGCTCATCTTTTCAATCACTAGTTGTTTTTTAAGTTTTTCTATAGAAGACTCAGCAATATAGTCCCGAACAGATTTTGATTTTCTTAAAATAGTGTTTAAGGTGACTGCATTTTTCTCATGTTCTTTTTTAAATGCCATGGGAATATTTTGTATAAAACCAGCGGGATCCTTAAAATGATTAATGATAAGTTTTTCTTTAGTTGGTATATCCATTTCTTCTACAATTAATCGCCATGCGAGTAAATCATTTTTACCCTTTTGAAGAATCTTGTACCCCTCATACAGATTCTTTTTAAATGTAAACATACTCCCTTGTGCACCATGATGAACATTTCTAAAACCCATCTCTTTTAATTTCAATGCGACATCTGAAAGCATTCCTTTACATGACCTACCTTCACCTATCACCAGAACTGTTTTCACCTTCTGGTTCTGAAGAATATTACTTAATTCGCTTTCGATCTTAAACGGAATTTGACCCGGACCGACATCGCTTAGTAGAACTATGCTGGGATTAAGTAAATTATCCTCTTTTTTCTGCGGAAGATAGCATAAATACTCCTTCTGTATACGATCTTTTTCTTTTGTATTTAAACCAAAAGCTGTAACGATATCGTGAAAAGCTGTGACAATCGTTTGCGTACAGCGAGAGCAAAATCTCAAAGTATGGCCCTCAAAATCTTTGTTTGATGTTGAGAACTTATTTCTAATAAACTTTGGAGAAGACCCTTTAAACTCATACAAAGCCTGATCATCATCACCAACTACCAAAACTTCATTTTTTGTAGCCAGTATATCAATAAACTCAGCCTCTGTTTCATTAAAATCTTGAAATTCATCGACTAATATCAAATCATACTTAGGTATTCTGTCAGAATTCTTTTTCAAAACTTTTAAGGCGTAACCAATTATATCATCATCTCCGAATGCCCTGTAATATATTGTTCTCTTCTTATACTCAGGATCCAATACACTAGTGGTTCGTGACCCATTTAACTCAAGATCTTGCATAATAATATTGGATATGTCGGGGTAATATATCCAACTAGAAGGATATATGCTAAGCAAAAATTTCCTGGCAAATCCATGCAAAGTCATTGCATTCGCCATACCAGCCAGATCATCTGCAAGTGAGTCTCCTAATTTTCCAATAAACGTAATTGCCAGAAAATTGCTTTTTCCTTCCGCTTTCTTTTTTTTAATTGCCTGTTCAAATAAATAGCTCTTACCAGTACCTGGTCCAGCCACAACAACTTTTCTAGGATGTTTGGAATTCAATATTTTTTCTACGTCCAAACTTCTTTCTTTTACAAAATCAATTGCAATATCATTCATTGTGTTTTTTATAGTATTTGAGAAATTTCTTTATAGTTGTCCATATAAAAAAATTATAGAACAACTAGAATATTAGAACATTCCTAAAGATACCTGGCACCTTTAGGTTGCCCTTATTTTATACGGTGACCACTGTGGATTTTTTGCAACAAACTCTTTAAGAAAATTAAGCATTTTATTGCTATATTTTTGTAATTTAGAATTTTTGCCGGATTTTATCGATGTATGATATTCAATATTACCTAGCAGGTTTAAGTGTTTTGCTAACGATCTGATAAAATATGGGGTGACATTCATCTGTCGCGCTAAATCAGATTGTAAAAATGGATAATCTACTTCGGGGACACTTTTTTTTACCAACACACTTAGAGCCTCAGATGTTTTCTTTGCTTTTTCACTTGAAATTTCCGATTTATATCCCTTGGGAGTTTCCACGGCCATAATTCTAACATTCTCCTGTTTGTTGGTATAATTGCTAACAGATAGATGTCTGCCAATCCTTGATTTTTTGGGTTTAGATTTTATTCCGGATATCCAGTCTCCATGATTAATATACGTAGCAGAATCAGCAACTTCTGCAAAACTGCATGCACGATCGAGGATGTACAAAGCTCTGTTTTTTTCTGATTTTGATTTTCTTGAGTATGCAAAAAGTTTGCTCAGTTTGTGAGAGTAAAATGTATAATCCTTAAAAGCAACTGATAAATAATTTTTATCAAATTTAACAAAATACGATTTGAATTCATCTTTAATAATTCGATGAAATGTTTTGAGTGACCAGTAGATTAAATGAGTAACGATTTCATCATCTAAATCCGGGTAGATATTATGCAAAGCCTCATTTCTTAAAGAAATAATTTGTTGAATTGTCTGATTCTCCTCCAAAGAAATAATATGAACTATGTGGTGTAATTGATTCACTGCTTTTTCCGCATTGATACTTCTTCCGTCAGGAAAATATATGTTTTTCTTTTGCTTAATTAGGACGGCTTTTGCGAGCAACTCCCATGCTTGTGAGTTAAATATTATTGATGCTTGTTTCGAATGCAATCCTTCGATTCGATTAAACATTTCAATACTGAATTTTGCCGCATTTATACTGGTGTTAATGTGGTACTGGTATTTCATAACTCGTGATTTTCTTTTTGCCATATTACCTCATTGATTTCTCAATAATTGTAGTTTCTTCCGGAGTGAGGTCGTAGAGTTTATAAACAAGCTGATCAATTTGTTTTTCGTATTCTGTGACTTCTTCCTTTTTTGCGGGATTTTCTAAATAACCACCGGATTTAGTAATTGCCAAAATTTTATCAACAATTTCTATAAACTGTTTTTGTTGACACTCTAATGCTTTTTTTATTGGAAATTGTCTTAACTTTATAACCCCGATATCAACGCCGGCACCTCTTTTTTTACCATTTCTATAGAACCATTCTAAGGCGAATTTTGAATTAAGAACTGCAAGGATATATTTTAATCCATATTCTGGATTCTTTTCGATAATCATGGAAAACGAAAAACCGGTAAAATAATTTTGGTCGTCATACGTAAATTCGTTCTTAACAAACATCCCTTTAAAAATAATTTTTGGAGTTACGAAATATTTTATTTCTCTAGGCCTGTGCAAGCCATAGGGTTTATTCGAAGACGTAATAAAACCAGAATATTTATCCAAGTGCTTTTTAATATTGATATATTTAATATCTGTCCTAATTTTCTCTTTAACTACATTGTCTGTATAAATTAGATATTTTTGACGCCAAGCCATACCGTATCTATATATATCGTTTGGGTCTAGATATTTTTTAATCGCTGAGCGCTCAGTTTTATTTGGATTTATAGTATCTAATTCACTTTGACTCAGCACAAAGACTCCATCGTCTACTTGGACATCTTTTCTTTTTGAATTTTTTATTTGTTTATTACTGATTTTATCTGGAGATTCTTGAACTCCGACCGAGATATCACAAATACTACCTAATATAAATACATCATTAAGTTTATGATCATCTTCAAGGATAATTTCGTCATTTATGAAAACTGACGAGTTAGATAATAATTTAATTTTTAAATTCTGCGTGTCTCTTTTTTCACCAATATCTGAAATATCATTCACCAACTTCTTATACATAAATTTATCTACATCTTTTGTCTTTTTATAGACTGCAACCATATGCTGACCTGCAACGGAATCAAATACTTTTAATTTACCAATATCTACAAAACTAACAAAAGAAAGTTTAGTAGATACTCTTTTAATAAGTTTTTTTGCACCATAGCTATTTAGCCAATACCTAGAAGTTATAAAAGTAATTATTCCTTTATCTTTAACGAGGTCAATGGCTTTGTGTAAAAAATAGAACCAGAAATCCATTTTTCCTTGGTGATATTTTTTACCGAATTCAGATAAATTCACCTCCTCAAATCTCAACTTATTGCCCCTCTCTCTAAGATATGGCGGATTGCCTATAACGATATCAAAACCACCACTTCGAAAAACAGCAGGGGAAAAATATCTGGTATCAAAAAAACCAACTGGTTTATTTTGGAAGATGTTTTCATAACTTCCCCAAAGATCATTTATGCGCAGTCTCTCCGAGTCTGATTTTTCATTTTTTTGAGCCAGGGCTTTTTTATATTTTTCATCTTTCACATAACTATATGATTTCAGAATATTTTCAAGTTCCCTCTTAGTTTTTTCATGAATTAGATCCTTCAATTTTCCCGCTGTGACCAGTTTATGATTTTGATCAACTGGCGTAAAATATTCATCAACAAGTTCTCCTAGCGCAATCGCAAATTCATCGCCAAATAATGGACCTTCGTGGACTGGGGGGCTTATCAGTGTATTGGCGCAGACAAATTTGAAATCAAGGTTTGGTAGTGGCTCGATGCCTCTGTTATCAGCATTGTCATCAACTTGCTGATCAACAATAAGCGTCAAAAAACATCGTAAACGAGAAATATCTATGGCAATAGGCTGAATATCCACCCCATGAATACACTCTCTAATCACACCAAGTTTTCTTACATATCTAGGATCGTGTTTTTGAAGTAATCTACGTGCCTCCGGAGGAAATTTATTTATATACATTGAACATTCCGGATCAAGCACTTCGAGCATATGCACCAATCTCTGGAGCACACCAATCGGGAAAGCACCTGAACCACAGGCAGGATCTAGAATTGTAGTAATGTGAATTGCTTCAGCGAGAATTCTTCGTTCATGCGGGTTTATAGGATAGGAAGCATCGTCGTCCAAATTGTAAGACGAGAGAGCGCGTAGCTTCTCTTCGGATATATTGGTTTTAGTTTTTAAGTGCGTAATAAGTGATTCTTCTACCATGAAGTCCACAATCTCACGAGGAGTATAGAAACTACCCGTTGATTTGCGTGCGCTGGCTCCTGTTTCAGGGTTAACCTCCGCTAAAAGGTTTTCAAAGATTCTGCCCAACATTTCCGGATCAATTGAAAGCTCGGTATCAATTGAGGTGTTTTCGTCTATGGTGAAATTGTATTCCTCAAAAATTTGGAATAATTCAGAAAACCAAATATCAGGAATATTCACAACGCCACGCCGGTCGCTCATTCCGGTCGCTTTATTGAACTTGTGATTATCTTCAGTATGATCTTGAAATAATCCGCCGTTTAAGAATGGTACTTTATTAAAAAATTCTGCAAGAGCAAAAAATGTTGGCCGAGAAGGTTGTGGCTTATTTAAAACTTCAAAGAAAAGTGGCACGCAGACTGAATGATAATAATCCCCAGTTGTTTTTA
Source organism: bacterium (assembly GCA_030647555.1). NCBI lineage: Bacteria > bacterium. The sequence continues at coordinate 107,724 of JAUSJG010000004.1, forward strand.
CCGCAGAAACAGATAGAATCTCAGACGGTATAAGAGGGTTATTTAGGTGCCCTTTCTTTTGCTTCAGAAACCAACAAAAAACTAATCGACCAATAAGACGAATGGCAAAATTTGCATTGACAGCATCATCTATACTCCCAAGCTTAAGAGTCCTTTCAAAAACCACGGCCTTTCTGCCTTCGCCCCGCGTGCCTCCAACAAGCTTAGAATATTGAGTTGCTATTTGAGTAAAAAATTCCTTGCTGACTACTGCCAAAGAAAACTTATTTTCTAAATCAATAATTGAGTCAATAATTCCTTGTAGCATTTTTGAAGGTGTTGCCACTTTTGCATTTGGTCCTAAGACATAAGAAAACCTGCGGGGGTTTGATACGGATTCTTTTATCCCGTCTTTTGTTCTGGTAACTTTGGTTGTGACAAGAGAGAGTCGCCATTCTAAAGAATCATCTGATATATAAGCAACTAAGGCATTAGACCGGGCATGACTTTTAAGCACGGCATAGGTATTTTTTGTAATTTCAACACGAGCATGAAGTGATGAATCTAGTTTGGCTACAAAAACAACAAGATCGAGCTTGTTTTCACCGGCTTCAGCGATTTGTTGGATTGATTTGAAACCAGTACGTACTTCAGATCGTTTTTTATCTAAAGAAAGCCTCGGAATAATGCCTTGTATAAATTCCGCAAAGGCCTCTTCATTATATTTATTTGTAAAAATAGGATTTATCACATGCGGTGTTCTTGAGTAAACAGGAGAAGATTTGATGATTTTGCTTCACTGTTTTGTCTGTCTAAACTAACCTTTACTTGTTGTTCGGGGGCTATCTCAATAATGGACTGCACTAATTGGTCTTCGGACAAATCGGTTTTTTTTGCCAGTTTAATTATTTCCTTTAGCTGGCGTTCCGAAAGGTCATCAAGATCACTGACAACCTTCATTAGGTCATCACAATAATTTTGATACTGCGATTCTTGAACACTCCTTAGAATGTTTACGACCTCTATTCGATTTTTTGACATTCGTCCCATCGGTGGCTTTTCAAAAAGTTTCTCTTTTATTGTATTAAAAACAATTCCAAATTGGTCGTCTGTCTTTTCGCCAACCTCATCCTCATTTGCTGCAAAATGATTTAATACTTTTTCCGCATCAACTAACTCGGCTTGTCCGCTAGTTTTGAGGGCATATATTTTGTTCTCTCCTCGAATACCAACACCAACCCCTAATTGAGCCTGACGATTTTTTCTAATAATTCTGGCTCGCATTGGGATTTTTTTTGCAAGTTCAATAGTTTCATCATGTTTCTTTGCTTGTTCATATGCTTCTCGATGAACGGTATCCCAACTCTCTTCCTCGGTTGTTGCCTTTCTGAATTCATCAATAAAAAATGATTCTGGGGTTTCATCTGCTGTGAGAGTGCGCGTATCGTTTCCTACTACAGAATTAAAAATCTGCATTTTTAATGTTGACACCCCCCTGATATTTGTTTCTTCCTCTCCATGTTCGGTGGGAAAATAATTATCAATAAAAAGCTCATTAAACATTTTTTTATCTATTCGATTTATCCGACCTACTCGCTGTATAACTCGTGTTGGATTATAAGGAATATCATAATTAATAACTCGTCCTGCTCTATTTAAATTAACACCTTCACTCAAGGCATCAGTTGCAACAAGAACCCTAAAATCATCAGATTGTTTATCGGCTACGATTCCGGCGTCAAAATTCTCTCTGACTATTTTGCGATCACTCTTACTATTTTTTCCAGTATAAACTAGCGTTGAAATTTTAGCTTTCTGGAGTTCTTCTCCGACATATAATACGGTGTCGGCGTACATACTAAAAATAACAATTTTTCGATCCGGATCATTGGCTAAATGTTCTTGAATATCTAGAGTGAGTTGTTTTAATTTAGGGTCTGGCATTGTTAAAAATGGTGATTGCAAACCAAACCACTTATCGTAAATATCGGCGAGCACACTGATATCATGTTTAAGCTCAGGTACAAATTTTTCATCAAGGTCCTCAAGTTTAACGAAAACAATCTTTTTATTATTTGTGACATCAGTGGTTGAAACTTCAGCCTGTTCTTCCAAATTAATCTCCTCTGTATCTTCTTCTGGCATCTCATCCGGCGATGGAATATAAGCTTTTTTGGAAATTGGTACTAATTGTTTTTTTTCTACCCAATCAAGAATTTTTTGATGTGAATCTATAAATTTTTGAAGAGTACTC